>JBDIAG010000546.1:0-3657 GCA_039812305.1 Actinomycetales bacterium
TTTCCCTTCGGCGGGATCTTGATGTTCTCGTGCGAGAGGAAGAACTCCCCGACGCTCGGGTCGAGGGTGAACCCGTGCACGCCGTCGCCCGTGGAGTACACGAGCACCGTGCTGGAGCCGCCCGAGGCACCCTCGGCCCCGACCTGGCTCAGCCCGTAGACCAGGCCACCGAAGCCGATCGCCGACAGCAGCACCGAGACGACGTCCACCGGCACCTGCTTGGGCTCACTGACGTTCACGATGGTGCGCGCGCCGTAGGCGAGCATGCCGAGCCCGATCGGCAGCATGAACCAGAAGATGCCGCGCCAGCCCACGGTGTTGAGCAGCACGCCGGCGATGGTCGGCCCGAGCGCGGGCGCGACCGAGATGACCATCGAGACGTTGCCCATCATCTTCCCGCGCTCCTGCGGGGCGACCAGGTTCATCAGGGTCGTCATCAGCAGCGGCATCATGATCGCCGTGCCGCTCGCCTGCACGATGCGGGCGACCAGCAGGAGGGAGAAGACCGGCGCGACAGCGGCCATCAACGTGCCGGCGCTGAACAGGGACAGCGCGGCGATGAACATCGGCCGGGTGTTGAAGCGCTGGAGCAGGAAGCCGGTGACCGGGATCACGACGGCCATCGTCAGCATGAAGGCGGTGGCCAACCACTGGCCGGTGATCGCGTCGACCCCGAGATCCACCATGATCGGCCGGACGGCCACACTCATCGTCGTCTCGTTGAGCAGCACGACGAAGGCCGAGAACACCAGCAACCAGATCACGCGACGATTTCGTCGGGCCAGCTGCGGATCGGCCGGAGGCGGTGGTGGTAGTTGGGAGGCAGTCACGATACTCAAGGGTCGCATCCCGCTGGACGGGAACCAACTCCTTTCCGCAGTGAGCGGACCGGTCACTCCTCCGGCGGGGCGACCGGACGGTCCCGCAGCAGATACTCGTGATGCGGTCTGCCGTAGGCCGGACGGACGCGCCGGAACTCGAACCCCAGCTTGCGCAGCACTGCCGCGGAGCGGGGATTCTCCGGGTCCACCACGGCCGTGATCCGCGTCAGCCCGGGCCGGGCCGACACCGCGTCCAGACACAGTCGCCCCGCCTCGGTGGCCAGGCCGCGTCCCCACCAGGCCCGTCCGAGCGTGTAGCCGAACTCGGCGCCGTCGTCACGTGCCTCGAACCCGGCGTCTCCGATCAGCCGCCCGCTCCCCCGCTCGCAGACCGCCCAGAAGGCGTACCCGTGCTCGCGTTGGTGCCGCCGGTAGTCGGAGATCATCGCGCGGGTCTCCTCGATCGAGACGGCTCGTCCCTCGCCGACGTGCCGCATGACCTCGGGGTCGCCGTAGACGGTGTGCATCTCGGTCACGTCCTCGGGCCGGAACGGACGCACCAGAAGCCGACGACTCACCAACGGCGACTGGATCCCCACGCGCCCAGTCTCCCAGGTAGGCCCGCCGCGAACGGCAACTCTGACGACCGAATGGCGACGTCAGTGGCACCTCTTCGCAGCCCTTCGGCGCGGATCGTTGCCATCCGATGCGCGGCCGGATGTCACCCGGTGCGCGGCCGCAGATGTCACACTCGCGACGTGTTCGAACGAATCAAGGGTCTGTGGGGCGCGACCGAGCGGTCCACGCCGGCGCCGGAGGATCCCACGGCCGCTTTCCGCGAAAGGCTGCAGCGCTACCCGGCGCATCGGCCGCCGCACGGTGGGTTCGCCCGTGACCTGACGCCGCCGGAGGCGCAGCAGAACCTGGACTGGTTCAACGGCAGCATCGACGCCCGGCAGGCGGCTCTGCGCGAGCTGCTCTCGGAGTACGACGTGGCTCTGCCCGCCCCCGCCGGCCTCGATCCGACGGAGGCCGAATCCACCGTGGCGCGGCTCATCGCCTGGACGCGTCGCCACTGGCCCGATCAGCCCTACCGGCCAGAGCACCTCGAGGACGACCATTGGCTGCACTGCGACCGCGTGGGCGACGACGCCATCTTCAGCCTCACCCTGGATCTGGCGACCTACTTCGGCGAGATCGCCAGGGCGGCCCGGCCGGAATGGCGCTGGGGACTGGACCTGGCCCGCTCCAGCCTGCGGGGCCCGATGCTCGCCTCGCGCCGGGTCCTGCTGTGCACGGCGCCTCTGGGCCCTCGCGGGGTACGCGTCCAGGAGGACTGGGAGGCCCTGGTGGTGACGCGCTATCGCCGCCCGGGCCACTTCTTGTTCCAGGGCGGGCCCGACGCCGACGCGTGGATGGTTCGCCTGCGGGACTGCTGCACCGGTCGCGTCATCGACCTCTACGAAGACGACTGAGCCGGCGGCCCGGGCGCGCTGAGGCACCTACCCTTGACGGGTGCCGATCCTCCTCGCCCTCGGGGCCGATGCCACCTGGCAGGGCCAGCCGGTCGCCGGTGAACGGGTGCAGGCCCTCTTCGCGGTGCTCGTCGAGCACTCCCCCGAGGCGGTCGGCGATCGCGTCCTCATCGAGGAGATCTGGGGCAACGATCTGCCGTCCAATCCGACCAAGGCGCTCCAGGTGATCGTGAGCCGGGCGCGGACCCTGGCCGGCCGCGAGGTGGTCGAGCGGACCGCCACCGGCTACCGGCTGGCCCTGCCGGCCGGCTCGGTGGACGTGCTCCGGCTGGCGAGTCTCGCCGAGCGGGCGGCGGCGAGCCTGCGCGACGGTGATGCCCCGGCGGCCGCCGCCCAGGCCGAGGAGGCCCTGGCGTTACCGGTCTCGCACGGGGCATCGACCCACAGCCCGGCGTTGGCGCGACTGCGGGAGAGTGCCGAGCGTCACACGTCGGCGGCACGGCGTACCCTCGCGCTCGCCCGGGCCGCGATGGCCGACCACCAGTCGGCCCTCCCACTGCTCGGCGCGCTGATCGAGTCGAGGCCGGACGACGACGAGATCCTGATCGCGCTGCTGTCCAGCGAGGCCGCGACGATCGGTCCGGCGGCGGCCCTGCGCCGCTACGAGGAGTACCGGCACGATCTCGCCGAGCGCCTCGGCACCGATCCGAGCCCGCGGCTGGTCCGCCTGCACCGGCAGCTGCTGGACGCGGACCGTCCGGTGCGCCAGGGGATCCGGCATTCCGGCTCGGAACTGCTGGGCCGTTCGGACGACCTGCGGGCCCTCAGCGCGCTGGTTCGCTCGGTACGGGTCACCTCGATCGTCGGGGCCGGCGGGCTCGGCAAGACCCGGCTGGCCCACATCATCGGCGCCACCGCGGGGCAGTCCGTGGTGCACTTCGTCGAGCTGGTCGGTGTGACTAATCCCGAGGACGTCGTCGCCGAGGTGGGATCGGCTCTGGGCGTGCGGGATTCCGTGGTCGGCCGGCGCAAGCTGACCCCGAGCCAGTACGCCGACGTCCGTTCCCAGCTGGCCGCCCAGCTCGACCGGACGCCGACCCTGCTGATCCTGGACAACTGCGAGCACGTCATCGGCGCGGCCGCCGAGCTGGTCGCCTTCCTGGTCGCCAGCTGCCGGGACCTGCACGTGCTCACCACGTCCCGGGCGCCCCTCGGGATCGCCGCGGAGCACGTCTACGCCCTGGGGCAGCTCGGCCTGGCCGATGCCGAGGACCTGTTCCGGCTGCGCGCCCGGGCGGCCCGCCCCGCGGTGGCACTGCACCCGGCCGCGGTCCGCGCGGTGGTCGAGCGGCTGGACGGCC
>JBDIAG010000547.1:0-3652 GCA_039812305.1 Actinomycetales bacterium
GTCGCGCGGGAGACGGCCAAGCGACGGGCCGGTACCGCCGGTGCCGTACGCCGCTGGCGGGTGGTGGTCGGCACCGACGCGCACTCCTCCATCGTGAACACGCTGCGGCTGCTGGAGATGGACCCGCTCATCGTCGAGACTCCCGACCATCGGCTGACCGCCGAGACCGTCGCGGCCGCCGTCGAGCGCGAGGCCGACGTCAGTGACGTCGCCGCCGTCGTCGCCACCTCCGGCACGACGAACGCCGGTATCGTCGACGACCTGGCCGGTGTCGGGGCCGTCGCCAAGGAGCACGGCTGGTGGTTCCACGTCGACGGCGCCTATGGGGGCTCGGGCATCTTCGCCCGGTCTATCCGGGACAAGTACGTCGGCCTGGAACGGGCCGACTCGTTCATCCTCGACCCGCACAAATGGCTGTTCGCGCCCTTCGACTGCTGTGCGCTCATCTACCGGGATCCGGGTCTGGCTCGGGCGACCCACACCCAGGACGCGTCCTACCTCGACGTCATCCACACCGGCGAGGGCGAGTGGAATCCGACCGACTACGCCTATCACCTGACCCGGCGGGCCCGCGGGCTCCCGCTCTGGTTCTCGCTCGCCGTCCATGGTGTGGAGGCCTATCGGGAGGCGATCGAGGCGGCACTCGGGCTCGCCAGGCAGACCGCCGAGCTGATCGAGAAGACTCCCAACCTGGAATTGATCCGGGATCCGGAGCTGGGCGTCGTCCTCTTCCGTCGCGTGGGCTGGTCGCCCGCCGATTACGACGCCTGGGCTCGGTCGCTCCACGACGACGAGATCGCGTTCATTCCGCCCTCGAAATGGGAGGGGGAGACGGTCGGCCGCTTCGCGTTCCTGCACCCGCACACCTCGATGGATCTCGTCCAGGAGATTCTGGACCGGACCGCCTGAGCGTCAGGTCGACTCGACGCTCAGTCGGATGACGGCTCGGTCAGATATCGGAAGAGTTCCCGTCCGGTCTGCTCGCTCGGGAAGTGTTGCGGATCGATCTGAATCCACAGGGTCGCGGTCGGGATCCTGGCGGCCGTCAGTTCGGCTCCGGCGAACGGCACCTCGGTGTCCTCGCGCGCGTGCCAGAGCCGCACCGGCTGAGTGATCGCCGCGAGGTCGAATCCCCAGTCGCGTTGCTGCAGCCGTACCTCACGGGCGATGCCGGCGCCCCCATGGGCCAGGCTGGCCTCGATGGTCGCCAGCCAGCGGTGACCCGCCGGCAGCTTCTCGGCGAAAGCCAGCAGCTCCCGGCCGATCTCGGCGGACACCTCGTCGTCGGTCGAGGCGGTGTAACGGGCGAAGGCTTCCTGGTCCGCCGCCGGGTACGTCGCCATGACTGCCGGGTCCCTCACGTACGGCAGCCCGGAGCAGATACCGACCCGGCGTACCCGGTCGCCGAGGCCGGCGGCCAGGGCATAGGTGTAGGGAGCGCCGGCCGAGATGCCGCTGACGTCGAAGACCTGCCAGTCCAGCTCGTCCAGGAGTGGGAGGACGATGTCCACCCAGTCGGAGATGGTGTCCATCGCGGTGGGCGTGGATCGTCCATATCCCGGCCGGGCGATGGTCAGCACCTGCACGCCGCTGCTCGCGGCAACCTCGGCCCATTCGCGAGCCAGATCCGCGGAGCCGATCAGGCCGTGATGCATCAGCAGGCGGGTCGTGGGTTCGTCGGCACCGTTCAGGCTGTACTCGAGGGTCCCGCGGGCGGTGGTGAACGTGGCGAATCCGGGCATGCTCATCTACTTCGGCAACCTCCGGTAGGGGAAAGGCTCACCGCTTCGCGGCATCGGTGACCTTGAGGTGGGCGATCGAGTACATCCGTCCGCCGCGCGTGAGCTTCGTGAAAGTCGTTGCCGCCAGACGTGATCCAGCGCTGATCCGCTCCATCACCGGGTATTCCCCGAGCAGCTCGAAGCCGGGGACCAGGCCGGCCAGAGCGGTGCCGTTCCGGGCGCCGGAGCGGAACTGGGCGCCCGTCTTGCGGACGATCGGGTGACGCCCGGACAGGGCGATACGGGGATGGAAATAGTCGGCGAGCAGTTCGGTGCCGGCCCCGAAGTGGTCTCGCACCTGGCTGAGGAAGGTGGTCAGGCCCTCGGGACGCAGGTACATCAGCACGCCTTCGGCGACGACCATGGTCGGCCGGCCGGCGTCGGCGTCGGCCGCCCAGCCGGGCTCGGTCACCGACGCGATCAGCAGCCGGACGGGGTCATCCGGCAGGCAGGTGCGGCGCGCCGACACGACGTCCACGGTGTCCACCCCGACCCAGCCGAAGCTCGTCGGAATCCGGTCCGCCAGTCGGGCATGCCTCGTGCACAGCCCGATTCCGGCCGAGACCAGCTGGCCTTCCGGATGGCGGCCGGCGAAGCCGAGTACGGCCTCGTCGATCGCCAGCGTGCGGTAGACGGTTCCGGCGACGTTCGTCCGGTCGGTGAGCACGCGATCCGGGTCGTAGCCGATTCGCGTGAGCAACTGGACGGCCAGTGGGTCCGACAGCCCTGACTCGGGCATCAGTTCCGCCGCCATCGCCTTGGCGTACAGGGGTGACAGGGCGGTCTCGCCGACGACGCTCAGGCCGGCACGGTCTCTGTTCACCCGGTTAGGTTAACCTAAGTCCGCTGAAAGCCACTCGGCCAGAACCTCGTCCGTGTGCTCACCGGGCAGGCTCGGCGGGCGGCCGAGGCTAGGCTGGGTTCGGGAGAAGCGGGGCGCCGGCGCGGGTTGGGTGACGCCATGATGCTCGACGAAGGTCCGCCGGGCGCGCAGATGCGCCGACTCCGGTGCCTCGGTCATCGACAGGACGGGCGCCACGCAGCAGTCGGTACCCTCGAAGATCTCGGTCCATTCGTCCCGGGTCTTGGTGGCGATGGCCCCGGCGATCAGCGCCCGGATGCGTGGCCAGGTCGCCCGGTCGTCCCGGTCGATCGCCTCGGCGATGCCGAGCCGTTCGAGGAACTGGGTGAAGAACTGCGGCTCGAGAGGGGCCACACTGACGAACCCGCCGTCCGACGTCTCGTAGACGCCGTAGAAGGGCGCGCCGCCGTCGATGAGGTTCTCCCCGCGGCGGTCGGTCCACGTCCCACCGGCCAGGAAGCCGTAGAACATCGTCATCAGGTGCGCGGTGCCGTCGACCATGGCGGCGTCGACGACCTGGCCGCGTCCGCTGGTGCGGGCCTCATGCAGCGCCGCGAGCAGACCCACGGCGAGATAGAGCGTGCCGCCGCCGAAGTCGCCGACCAGATTGAGCGGGATCTGAGGTGGCCCACCGGCCGTGCCGATCGCGTGCAGCGCTCCGGTGACCGCGACGTAGTTCACGTCGTGGCCCGCGGCGCGGGCGAGTGGTCCGTCCTGCCCCCAGCCGGTCATCCGGCCGTAGATCAGCCGCGGTTGGACGCGCAGGCAGTCCTCAGGCCCTACTCCCAGCCGTTCGGCCACTCCCGGACGGAAGCCCTCGATGGCCAGATCGGCTCGCGCGACCAGCGCCAGCGCTCGTTCCCGTCCCGAGTCGGTCTTCAAATCCAGCGCGACAGAACGCTTGCCGCGATTCAGAAGTTCGTTCTGCCAGGGGACGAACGGATTGACGTTGTCCGGCCGCTCGATCCGGACGACATCGGCACCGAGATCCGCCAGCAGCATCCCGCAG
>JBDIAG010000548.1:0-3643 GCA_039812305.1 Actinomycetales bacterium
TCCCGCCCGGCTGCAACGGGAGCGGCCGGCAGATTGCGCCGTCAACCTGATAATGGGTGCCATTGTGCGTCGCTACGCCGTCCCGCCACAGGTCCCGCATGATCCGGACGCCCTCGTCCAGCATCCCCAGCCGCAACCCGGCCCGCGGAAAGCCGTAGCCGTAGGCGCGCCATTCGTCCTCGTACCAGCCACCGCCGATGCCCATCTCGACCCGGCCGCCGCTGATGATGTCGGTGGTGGCCGCGACCTTGGCCAGGTACGCCGGATTGCGATAGCCCATACAGGTGCACATCTGCCCCAGCCGCACCCGGGACGTCGTCGCGGCGAGCGCCGCCATCAGCGTCCACGCCTCGTGGGTCGGGTCCTGCGACGGGGCCGGCACGGTGTGGAAGTGGTCGTAGACCCACACCGACTCCCAGACGTCACCCTCGTCGATGCGGGTGGCGAGGTCGCGCATCACGGCCCACTGGTCCGCCGGATCGATCCCGTGCAGATCCATCCGCCAACCCTGAGGTATGAATAGTCCGAATCTCATGCGCGTCACGTTAGCGCTTTCGGCCATTCGGGTTACCGTTGGCCGTATGCCTAGATCGCCGAGCCCGAACGACCCGCAGTGGGGTCCGGCGCGCACCTATCGTGCCCGGCCGGGCCTCAACAAGGGCCCGGACCTCGGCACCGGCGTACCGCTGGACGACATCGACGAGAACGACCTGGTCGACGCGGACGGGCATCGGCTGAGCTCGGGTGGCTACCGCGAGCCCGTGTCGTACTCGCGGGAGTCGTACGAGGACTATGACGACTACGACGAACCGACCTATCAGCCGGCGTACGGACAGCCGGAGCACGGACAGGGCTACGGCGACTACCCGGACGACTACGACGAGCCGAGCCAGCCGTCCACCTATGGCCGGGCACGCTCGCGACCGCTCCCGAAGCGGCGGCCGAAGACCGGGCGGCGACGCCGTCCGTCCCTGCGTCTGCTCGTGCTGCTGCTCATCGTGATCGTGATCGGCTACCCGGTCGCCCTCGGCCTGACGGCGATGAACAAGCTGCACCGGGTGGACGCCCTCCCCGGCAGTCCCGACACCCCCGGCCGCAACTACCTCGTGGTCGGATCGGACAGCCGCTCGGGCACCGACCTGGAGGCGGTCTCGAGCACCCGTACCGACACGATCATGTTGCTGCACGTGCCTCGGTTCGGCCCGACCGTGATGATGAGCATCCCGCGCGATTCCGACGTCGACATCCCGGGTCACGGCACGAACAAGATCAATGCCGCCTACGCGATCGGCGGCCCGAAACTGCTGACGGAGACGGTCGAGGAGAGCGTCGGCGTCCACATCGACGGCTATGTCGAGACCGGGCTGGCCGGGTTCGGCGCGATCGTGGACGCGGAGGGCGGCATCACGATCTGCCCGACCTTCGCCATGAAGGACGATTTCAGTGGGTTGGACGTCCAGCCCGGTTGTCAGCCGGCCGACGGCCGGATCGCGCTGGCCTACGCCCGCGCCCGCCACTCCGACCCGCGCGGTGACCTCGGCCGGGTGGCCCGGCAGCGCGAGGTGCTGGCCCAGATCGCCAAGCAGGCCGCGTCCCCCCGGGTGTTGCTCAACCCGTTCAGCGCCTTCCCGCTGGCCCGGGCCGGCGGCAACGCCCTCACCGTGGACGAGCAGATGGGGATGATCCAGCTCTCCTTCTTCCTCTACGGCATGCAGAAGAGCGCCTCCGGGAACGGTCTGTCGCTGACCGTGCCGATCGCCAGCACCGACCGCATGACCAGCCACGGCCAGGTCGTGGACTGGGACAAGGACCAGTCGCGCATCGTTTTCAACGCCCTGCGGGACTCCTCGACCGAGGCGATCCGTCCCATTGCGGAGAAGCAGGCGGCCGAAGCGGGCGGATAGTCGCCGAGCTTCGAGCCCCGGCTCGCTCAGGAGGCTCCGATCGCGCCGTGCAGGTAGCGGAGGGCCGCATTGGCGTCGTGCCCGAGCTCGCGCATCGCGGCAAGATAGGAGGCGGCCAGCCGGGCCTCCTCCCCGTCACCGGTGGCGGAGCGGTCGGTGACCACCGTGCCGTTGCGGCCCCGGGTGGCGACGCGCCCGGTCGCCTCCAGCTCGCGGTAGGCACGCGCGATGGTGTTCGGCGCGACACCGAGGTCGTCGGCGAGCCTGCGCACGGTCGGCAGCCGGGTGCCGGGCGACAGCTCGCCGGCGTCGATGCCGGTCGCAAGCTGACGCCGGACCTGTTCGTACGGCGCCAGCGACGAGGCCGGGTCGAGCCTCAGCACGCCGGCTCCCCGCCGCCCGTCGTCCCGCCGCCCGTTGCGGCGCTGCCCGTCCCGTCGGCCGTCGTCCCGCTGCCCGTTGCCCCGCTGCCCGTCCCGTCGGCGAAGTTGCGCCCCGGCCACAGCCGATCCAGCACGTAGCGGCGCGGCGGGCTGGCCAGCACCACGGCGACACTGGCCAGCGATGCGATCAGTGCCACGGTCAGGGCCACGATGGTGATGCCCTCCGGCGGCCCGGTGTGCTCGAACACCCCGGCGTAGAGCAGGGCGGCCATGGCGGCCACGGCGCACGTCACGACCTGATTGATCGTCAGCTGATGCGCGGCATCGGCGCGCAGCACGTCGTCCCAGGCGAGCTCGAGACTGCTGGAGGCCCGTTGCGGGCGGTCGACGACCAGCCGGGCGACGACCTCCGTCAACGCCGACACCGCCAGCGATACACCGGCGCAGGTCGCCAACGCGACGAGCACGACGGTGACCGGCCGTCCTCCGGCCAGCGTCAGGGCGAGCTCGAGCGCGCACGCGACGAGCACCCGCCCGAGCATGCCGCGGGCCGGGACGAGGTGCCGCGACGGCATATAGTCCTTGATCTGGGTCCGCCGGGGACGCGCCAATCGAGGTGCCCCCGCCGGAGCGCGGTAGGCGGCCAGCACGGTCGCCAGGCCGCCGCCGATGCCGCCGCCCAGCGCCACCCCGAACATGATGAGGACGCCCGGCGGCTCCTCCCAGCGCAACAGGAGCGTCAGGAGCACGCCGGTGGCGATCCCGATCACGCCGCCGCACAGCGCCCACCGTTCCCGGCTGCCGATCCGCGCCAACACCGGGGCGGCCAGCGCCGGCGGCAGCGGCAGCGCCACCGAGGAGCGGAACCTCTCCAGCTGCTTGGCATTGACCCGGCCGCCCCGGCCCCGGGTAATGGGCGCGAAGCCCATCAGCGCCGCGACGGCCACGCCCACCCAGATTGCGATCATCGCATCGGCTCCTTTGTATCAACACAATGACTGTATCAATACAAAGTCGATCGATCCACCGAGAGCATCCCCGGCCCATGCCCGGGCGATGGGCAACTCCATCGGGCGAGCGGGCCGGCGGCCAGGCGCCGCGCGGATCTCCGGACACGCGATCCGGCGAGCGAGTGCCCCCTCAGCGGCCCGTTCGCGACGCGAGGACGTAAGCGGGCAGTGCCGCGGCGGCGACGACCAGATGCATGACCATCAGACCGATCACTCCGGCAACCGTCGTGCCGGGGATGAACCGCAACCCGAGCAGCAACAGATCGGGGACGAACGACAGCAGCAAGACGACCGGCACGAGCGTCCGCAGCACCGCCGCCGAGCGGGACGAGCGACGCGACACGAC
>JBDIAG010000549.1:0-3636 GCA_039812305.1 Actinomycetales bacterium
AGCCGCCGTGTTCGCGATCGTCTCGGCGTCGGCGTCGACGCTGGGCGGCCTCAGCGCCTACGGGCTGGGTGCGAACAGCAACTCGGTGGGCGCGCCGGTCACCAAGGGCGTCACCATCGCCTGGGACACCAGCTACAACGCCGGGGCGCACGCCTACGTCGTGGACGACGTCGACCTGACCGCCAACGGCGGCGAGACCATCCCCGCCAACTCCGAGGTCCGGATCACGCTGACCGGCGCCGGTGACGCCGTGCTCGGTGAGTACGTCAGCGACAACGGCGGCAGCACCTGGACGTCGCAGCCGGCGGCCGGCTCCATCACCGCCAACTCGGTCGAAGGCGCTTCCGTCGTCATCAACGGCGGCACCGTGACCGCCGCGGTCAGCACCCGGGCCTGAGTCCGCGCACCATGACCTCGACGACGGCTGAGACCGGCTCCGGGCGCCGAACCTGGAGCCGGCTCCGCAACGCGGGCTGGCTGGCTGTTCTCGTGCTGGGCGTCGTCGCCCTCTGGCCGGCGTCCTGGGGTGGGATCTTCGGTCTCACCACCGTCAACGGCCACTCGATGGAACCGACCTACCACACGGGCGACCTCGCGCTGACGATGCATCGCTCGGAGTACCGGATCGGCGAGGTCATCTCCTTCCAGGTACCGCAGGGCCAACCCGGCGCCGGCGGCCATGTCATCCACCGGGTGCTCACCATCGACGACACCGGGGCGACGCCCGTGTACACGACCAAGGGCGACAACAACCCGGCTCCCGACCAGTGGCAGATCGGCCCGGACGATGTCACCGGTGCGACGATCTTCTCCCTCCCGGGCCTGGGCAAGGCGCTCGGCGGGCAGACCTACGGTCTGATGATCGGCGGCGCCGCCGGACTCATCTTCCTGACCCTGGTGTGGCCGAGCGGAAAGAAGCCACGAACCGACAGTTGACGCACGGCGAGGGCAACGGAACGATGCTGCAGATTACGGGCGAATCAACCCACGCGAACCCGCGCCGGCCCGGCGCGGGTTTCCGCGTGCCGTCGTCCCGTCGCCGCACGGCCTCTCTGGTCACCCTCCTGCTCATCCTGCTGGCCGGTGGTCTCGTCGCGAGCTCGGCCAGCACCCTCGGCGGGCTCGACACCGAGGATCTCGGCGCGGCGGGCGGCATCACGCGCCAGCTCACCGGCGTCCGGCTGGAGTGGAATCCGGACTCGGCCGGAACGCTGACCTCGCTGCGGATCACCGCCGGGAACGGTCAGACCTTCGGCGGCGGCGACACCGTCCGCACCACCGTCGACGGCCGGGACGACGACACCTGCAGCGCGAGCGCCTCGCCGGCCGCCGCGACCAGCACCCTCGATCTGAGCTTCCCCGGCTGTGCCCTGCCGCTGTGGCAGGTCGACCATGTGGCTGTGTCGGTGACCGGATCGGGACCGGTGATCTCCCCCTCCGGCAGCATCGGCCTGGGTGGCCTGCTGTCCTCGTTCGACGGGGCGGTCGTCGACCCGGACGCGAATCTCACCGCCGACGCCGAGATCCAGACCTCCGCTGACGTCCAGATCCTCACCCGGCTCCGGCTCACCGTGCCCGGGTCGACGGCGGCGCAACTGGCCGGGCGCCGGGTGATCGGAGTGCTCACACCGGCCGACGCCAGCGCCCAGCCGGCCTCCTACGCCGGCACGATCGGTACGCCCGAGAACAATGACGGCATCTGGGCCGAGTCCGCCCACGGCAGCGCGACCGTCGTCGTAGACACCACTGCCGGACGTCCCGAATCGACATGGCCGCACGCCACCGCACTCGTCGGCTACCGGCTCGTGCTGCTTCAGCAGCAACAACTCGGCCAGGACCAGACCTACGGGGTGGCGACGATCGACGGTGCCGTCAGCGCGACCGACCCGACCCCCACCGACCCGGATCCGACCGATCCGACTCCGACGGACCCCACGCCCACCGAGCCGGCCCCGATCACCGTGCCCGCCGTCCAGACCGGTTTCGAGCCGGTCGATCTCGACTCGCGACTCAGCGTCTCGTCGTCCGGCAATCCGACGCTGAACAACAGCCTGGGCTACTGCTACGAGGTGCGGGTCGCGAATACCAGCGCCGAGACGGTCAGCTGGAAGGTCGTCTTCGACACCACGAAGAAGCCGCTGTGGGGGATGAACCCGACCACCGGCGGGGTGAGCCAGATGTGGAACGGGCAGACCACGGGCTACGACCCGGCAACCGGTCTCTGGACGATCGGCGGCGTCGACTTCAACCGAACGCTCGCCCCGGGCGCCACCACCAGCTTCGGGTACTGCGCGACCGCGAACGAGGCCCCGTTGCATCCCTCGACCTACAACGCGCCGCAGGTGTCCATCGATCCGAACAGCAACAACTGGTACGTGCCGCTGCGGGTCAAGGTCACCTCGACGTCGGCCTGGCCGGTGGTGTGGCAGGCGGAGGTCGACCTCTCCACCCTGGTCTGCGCGGCCAGCCTGCCCGACACCCTGACCGGCCAGAACGCCACTCTCACCCGCATCGACAAGACCCACTACCGGCTGCAGGGAACGACCGGCCCGAACACCCGCTACGTCTGGACGAACCAGAGCCAGGACTTCGTCTTCACCAGCTACAACCCCCAGGGCCAGCCGTATCGAGCCGGCACCTGCTGAGGCTCAGCGGACGGCGGACCCTCAGTCCTCCAGCTCGAAGGGCAGCTCGCCGGCGTGGACGAGGGCGAGCTGCTGCGTCGGCCGGGTCATCGCGACGTAGAGATCGTTGGCCCCGCGGGAGCCGGTCTTGAGGATCTCGGCCGGCTCGACCACGATCACCCCGTCGAACTCCAGGCCTTTGCAGTCGGTGACCGCCAGCACGCCGACCTCGCGATCCAGTGCGCTCCAGTCCAGGCCGACATTCTGGGCGCCGACGGCCGCTCGCAGCGCAGCGGCGAGCTCCTCCACCCGCTCGGGCTGTGCGATGACACCGAGCCGGCCACCCGCCTGCGCCCGCATGGCGCTCACCGCGGAAACCACCCCCGCGGCCAGCTCGGACGGCCCGGCCACCGGCCAGGCGACCACCGGCCAGTCCCCCTCGCGTACCGACCTGGGCACCCGCACGCCCTGATCCGCGACGACCTGCGCGGCCACCCGCATGATCCGGCCCGGGGTGCGGTAGCTGACGGTCAGGACGGTGCGGCGCCAGCGGTCCTGCACCAGCGGCCCGAGCACCTGCCCCCAGGAGCGGGCCCCGTCCGGGGCGTGCGTCTGGGCGATGTCTCCCACGACGGTCATGGACCTGGTCGGATTCCGCCGGCCGATCGCCCGCCACATCATCGGCGAGAGCTCCTGCGCCTCGTCGACGACGACATGCCCGTAGGTCCAGCTCCGGTCGCCGGCGGCTCGCTCGGCGAGGGTGAGATCCGGGCCGGACTCGGCGAAGGTGGCGGCCAGCCGTTCGGCGCTGACCAGTCCGCCCCCTCCCCCGGTCATCTCCAGAACCTCTCGGGCGTACCGGGTCTCCTCGCTGCGGGCCTGCTCGGCCCGAGCGGCGGCGGCATGCGCGGCGATGTCGTCCTCACCGAGGAGCTCGGCCGCCTCGTCCAGCAGGGGCACGTCCTCGACGGTGAGCTCCGCGTCCACCGGCCGCCGCAGCAGGGAGATCTGC
>JBDIAG010000550.1:0-3634 GCA_039812305.1 Actinomycetales bacterium
CCCGGCGGCGAAGAAGTACGGCTTGCCGGTGACCCCGACGGCGACGATCTCACCCGCGGCGGCCCGCTTCTCGACGACGTCGAGGGTGTCGCGCAGGCTTTCCAGGGCCTCCTGACCGAGCGTGGTCGGCTTGCGATGATCGCCGCCGTTCTCCATCGTGATCAGCGCCATCGTGCCCGGGCTCGGTTGCCCGGCCGCACCCGGCAGCGCCACGTCCCGCGCCAGGAATCTCGTCACGAACTCCGAACGGGACTCGGCCATCAGGCCACCGCCTTTCCTGTGAGGTTCTCCCAGATCACCGTGCCGCCCATGCCGAGCCCGACGCACATCGTCGTCAGGCCGTATCGGAGCTCGGGGTTGCGCTCGAACTGGCGGGCCAGCTGGGTGATCAGGCGCACGCCGGAGGAGGCCAGCGGGTGTCCGGTGGCGATCGCGCCGCCCCACGGGTTGATCCGGGGGTCGTCGTCGGCGATGCCGAACTCCTCGCAGAACGCCAGCACCTGGACGGCGAAGGCCTCGTTGATCTCGAACAGGTCGATGTCGTCGATGGACAGGCCACTGCGGGCCAGGGCCTTGCGGGTGGCCGGCACCGGGCCGACGCCCATCACCTCCGGGTCGACCCCGGCGAAGGCGTAGCCGACCAGCCGCATCCGCGCACCCAGGCCGAGTTCGTCGGCGACGTCCTCGGCGGCGAGCAGGCAGGCGGTCGCCCCGTCGTTCAACCCGGCCGCGTTCCCGGCGGTGACGTTGCCGTGCGCCCGGAACGGGGTCTTCAGCCCGGCCAGGCTGTCCATCGTCGTCTCCGGCCGCGGCGGCTCGTCCACGGTGGCCAGCCCCCACCCCTGCTCGACCGAACGCACGGCCACCGGCACCAGATCGGGCTGGATGTCCCCGCGTGCGTAGGCGGCGGCCAGCTTCGCCTGGGACGCCACCGCGTAGGCGTCGCAGCGCTGCTTGGTGATGCCGGGGTAGCGGTCGTGCAGGTTCTCGGCGGTCTTGCCCATCACCAGCGCGGAACCGTCCACCAGTCGCTCGGACAGGAACCGCGGGTTCGGTTCCATCCCGGCGCCGATCGGATGGTGCCCCATGTGCTCGACTCCGCCGGCGATCGCGACGTCGTAGGCGCCGAACGCGATCCCGCTGGCGGTCGTGGTGACCGCGGTCATCGCCCCGGCGCACATCCGGTCGATCGCGAAGCCCGGGACGGACGACGGCAACCCGGCCAGCAGCGACGTGCTCCGGCCGATCGTCATCCCCTGGTCGCCGGCCTGGGTGGTGGCCGCGATGGCCACCTCGTCCACCCGTGCCGGGGGGAGATTCGGATTGCGTCGCAGGAGTTCTCGCAGGCAGTCGACCACGAGGTCGTCCGCCCTGGTCTCGGCGTAGAGTCCGGCGTCACCGGCCCTGCCGAACGGGGTGCGCAGGCCGTCCACGAAGACGACCTCTCGAAGAGATCTGGGCATCGTCTATTCCTAGCTCCTTGGATAGGTGCGTGGTGTGGGATTCGGGCGGCAGGAGTGGCCGGGGTGTCAGACGAAGGCGCTCCGCTGGGTGATGTGCCGGCCGACGATGAGCGTGTTCATCTCGCGGGTTCCCTCGTAGGAGTAGATCGCCTCCGCGTCGGCGACGAACCGGCCGACGTTGAGATCGAGCAGGATCCCGTTGCCGCCCATGAGTTCGCGCGCCCAGCCGACGGACTCCCGCATCCGCGTCGTGCAGAAGGCCTTGGCGAGCGAGGCCTGGGCGTCGTTGACCCGCCCGGCGTCCTGCAACTGCGACAGCCGGACGCACATCGTCGCCGAGGCGGTGATGTTGCCCAGCTGGCGCACCAGCAGGTCCTGTACGAGCTGGAAGCCGGCGATCGGCCGGCCGAACTGCTCGCGCTCGCGGGCATAGGCGAGGGAGTGCTCGTACGCGCCCATCGCGCAGCCGACCGCCATCCAGGCCACCCCGGCCCGCGTCATCAGCAGCACCTTGGCCGTGTCGGCGAACGAGGACGCGTTCTGCAGCCGGTTGCTCTCCGGCACCCGGACGTCGCGCAGTTCGATGTCGGCGTTCTGCACGGTTCGCAGCGCGAACTTGTGGTCCATCTTCGTGGCCGTGAAGCCGGGCGTGCCCTTCTCCACCACGAAGCCCTTGACCTGGTTGTCGGCGGTGTCGCGAGCCCAGATGACGACCAGGTCGGCGAAGGTGGCGTTGCCGATCCAGCGTTTCGCGCCGTTCAGCACCCACTCCTCGCCCTGCCTGGTCGCGGTGGTCGTCAACCCCCGCGAGGTGCCGGACCCGACCTCCGGCTCGGTCAGCCCGAACGCGCCGATCAGCTCTCCCCGGGCCATCGGCGGCAGCCAGCGCTGCTTCTGCTCCTCACCGCCGCACAGGTAGATCGAGCCCATCGCCAGCCCGCTGTGCACACCGCGGAAGGTGGCGATCGAGCAGTCCACCCGGGCGAACTCCATCGCCAGCATGCCGTCGAAGAGCGAACTGCCGCCCGGGCAGCCGTATCCAGCGTAGGACCAGCCGTTGACGCCGAGCTCGGCCAGACCGGGCAGGATCTCGAACGGGAAGGTGGCCTTCGACCAGTGCTCGGTGATCAGCGGCGGAACGGTCTCGGCCAGCCAGGCCCGCACCTGGTGCAGTTTGGCTCTCTCCGCATCGTCCAGCAGGCCTTCCAGCTCGTAGATGTCGGCGTCGATCATTCTGTTCCCGTCGCTCTCGAGATTCGGTGGTGTCGTGGGTGTTCGGCTGGTGCTGGGTCGTCACATCTGAGGCGGGGCCACCTGCCGGCGCAGGATCTTGCCGGTGGCGGTCTTCGGCAGCTCGTCCAGGAACCACAGCCGGCGCGGGTACTTGTAGGCGGCCAGCCGCTCCCGCACGAAGTCGATCAGCTCCTCCGGGGTGGCCTGCTGGCCGCTCTTGAGCGCCACCGCGGCGCCGATCTCCTCGCCCAGGCGCTCGTCCGGCACGCCGACGACGGCGGCCTCGGCGACGGCCGGGTGCTCGTAGAGCACCTCCTCCACCTCGCGGGGATAGACGTTGTAACCGCCGCGCAGGATGAGGTCCTTCTTGCGGTCGACGATGTAGTAGTAGCCGTCGGCGTCCCGGCGGGCCAGGTCGCCGGTGCTGAACCAGCCGTCCGCGTCGATGACCTCGGCGGTGGCCTCGGGGCGGCCCCAGTAGCCGGCCATCACGTTGTGCCCGCGGATCTGGATCTCGCCGACCTCCTCGTCGGGGAGGGGAGCGCCGTCCGGCCCGACGGTGCGCATTTCGACGCCTTCGATCGGGAAGCCGATCGAGCCCGGCTTGCGTTCGTGGCCGGGTTGGTTGAAGCAGGCGATCGGGGACGTCTCGGACAGTCCGTATCCCTCCAGGATCATGCAGCCGAAGGTCCGCTCGAAGGCCGACATCACCTCGACCGGCATCGCCGAACCACCGGAGACACAGGTGCGCAGGCTGGAGAGATCGCGATCGGCGGCGGTCTCGTGGTGCAGCATCCCCGCGTACATCGTCGGGACGCCCTCGAAGACGGTGGCCCGGTCGCGCTCGATCACCTCGAGCGCCTTTCCGGGGTCGAATCGAGGGATCAGGGTGAGGCAGGCACCGGCCGCGATCGTGGTGTTGAGGGCGCAGGTCAGGC
>JBDIAG010000551.1:0-3632 GCA_039812305.1 Actinomycetales bacterium
GGTCGGCCTGATCGCCCAGAGGAAGACCAGGATGACGAGGATCGCCATCACCAGGCCGAGCCCGCCCTCGACGGTCAGGTCGTGGATCGACTGCTCGATCAGCGGCGCCTGGTCGAAGATCGTGGTGAACTTCGTGTTGCTCCCGATCTCGGCGGAGATGTCGTCGAGTGCCTCGCGAACCTCCTTGGCCACCGTGACCGTGTTGGCGTCCTGGTTCTTGGTCACCGACAGGGCCAGCGAGGGCGCGCCGTTCACCCGGCTGATCGTGGTCTGCTCGACCGGGGCGTCCACCACGTCGGCGACGTCACCGAGGGAGACCGGGCCGTCGGTGCCCTGCAGCTGGATCGCCTTGACGTCGTCCACCGAGGTGAGGGTCTTGCCGACCTGGACGTTGTCGTCCTTGCCGGCCTCGGTGATGTCACCGGCCGGGATGGGTGCGGTGTACATCGGCAGCACCTGCTGCAGCTGGCTCGGGTCGACCTCGAGCCGGTCCAGATCCGCCTGTCGCGTGGTGATCGTGACCTGGCGGACCTCCTCGCCGGACAGATCGGCGGAACGGACACCCTCCAGCTGGGACAGCTTGGGAATGCCGACCGACTTCAGGGTGGCGGCCAGCTGCGGGGCGGGCAGATCGGAGGAGACCGCGACGTAGACGATCGGCACCTCGTCGAACGTGCCGACCAGCAGCTGCGGTTCGACATCGCTGGGCAGCTGCGCCTTGATGCCGTCCACCGCGGTGCGGATCTTCGACTCCATCTCGGAGCGGTTCTCGCCGTACTCCCACTGCGCGGTCACCTGGGAGACGTTGGTGGCCGAGGTCGAGTCGACCTGGGTGACGCCGGTGACGCCCTGGACGGCCGTCTCGATCCGCTCGGTCACCTCCCGTTCGACCGCTTCGGGGGCCGCACCGGGGTAGGTGGACACGATCGTCGCGCCGGGAATGGTCAGCGACGGGATGAGCTCCTGCCGCAGGGCTCCGGCACAGAAGACGCCCAGGCCGATCGTGATCAGAGTGGCCAGGACGACCACGGCCCGGTTGCCGAGGGCGAGCCGGGTCAAGGCGGTCATGAAGTCTCCTGCCCTTCGCGGGTGCGGTCGTTGTCACGGATGCGTTCGTGGTGGTGGATGACCTCGTCGATGACGAAGCGGAGGAACTTCTCGGAGAACTCCGGATCGAGCTGCGCCGAGCGTGCCAGCTCGCGCAGGCGTTGCACCTGCTGCTTCTCCCGGGAGGGATCGGCCGGTGGCAGATCGGCGCTCGCCTTGTACTCGCCGACCTTCTGGGTGATCTTGAACCGCTCGGACAGCATGAAGACGAGAGCCGCATCGATGTTGTCGATGCTCTGCCGGTAGGCGCGAAGTATCGGGTCGTCGTCCATCCATTCCTGCCCTGGCATGCCGGTTAGTCTGCCTGACGGATCCGCCCCCGCAGACTGGTGCCTCCCCTGAGTCTTCCCTGAGCCTGCCCAGGGACGCCTCTGACTTTCGGCTATTTCTGGATCGCCCTCAGGGTGGTTGACGCTGGTCAGCTGACGCGGTAGGGACACTCGGTGATTCTTACACTCACTGCATAATTGCACAACTGCACGTTTGTGCCGCTTTGTGCCGGGATGGTCACGCCCTGGCGATCCGTCGGGCCAACTCCAGGGCGGGCCGGACGGGGTCGGCCGGCGCGTTGCCGGCGCCGGTCTCGATCCACGAGCGCACCAGGTAGTGCATGATCCCGAAGGTCAGGGAGACGACCATGCGGGCCTCGTCGTCCAGGCCGCTCCCGGGTCTCGCCTCGGCCGTGCCGTCGAGCACGAGGCGTTCGCGAACCAGGTCGACGACCGAGTTCTGGGCCTCCTCCATCCGGGCGAACTCCTTCATCGCGAGCTCCGGATTGGCCTGCAGCACCTGCTGCCGTCGCCGGAAGAGTTCGGTGTCGGCCTCGCCGAAGTCGGAGAACGCGCCGGCGATCGTGACGACCAGGTCCGTCAGGGGCGACCCGCCGAGACCGGCCACGTACGCCCGCCGCTGCTCCTCGCCGGGCAGCGGGGTCTTGATCCCGAGCACCGCCCGCTCCTTCGACCCCGCGTAGTTGAAGAAGGTGCGCGGCGAGATCATCGCCCGCTCGCAGATCATCTCGACGGTCACGTTCTCGTACCCGTGCTCCAGCGCGAGCTCGAGGGCGCCGTGCTCGATCGCCTGCCGCGTCGCGCGCTTCTTGCGCTCGCGCAGCCCACCGTCGGGCGTCTCAGTCACCGCCCCATGGTGACAGCCCGGCGCGACAGCAGCACCAACACCTCGGCGTGGTCGGTCTGCGGGAACATGTCGAACAGCCGGGCCCGCACCGGGTGCAAGGACGGCATCGCCTCCAGGTCGCGGGCGAGGGTGACCGGGTTGCAGCTGCTGTACAGCACGCTCGGCACGCCGCTGTGCTCCAGCCAGCCGGCGAGGCGGGGCCCGATGCCACGACGCGGCGGGTTGACGACGACCAGCTCGGGCACCTCGGCCAGGGTCTCGGCATACGCGGTGGCATCGCCGACCGCGAAGCGAGCCGGCAGCCCGGCCTCCGCGGCACTGCGACGCGCCCCAGCGATGGCCGGCTCGCTCAACTCCACCCCGAAGACGTGTGCCCCGGCGACGCCGGTATCCAGCCCGCGCGCCGCATGGAGCGCGAAACCTCCCACCCCGCAATACAGATCGAGCACGCGGGACGCTCCGGTCGCCGCGATCCAGGCCGCCGCCTGCCGGTACAGCGCGGCCGCCACGACGGTGTTCGTCTGGACGAAGGCCCCCGGCGGCACGTATAGGACGACGTCCCCGACCGGCATCGGCAGGCTCTGCTGTTCGGTCACCGGGATCTCGGTGTCGCCCTCGGCCACGGCCTTGTGCTCGGGCAACAGGTTCACCGAGACGACCCGCAGACCGGTCAGCGCGGCCTGCAGCTCCGGCAGGGCGCGCCGGATCCGCGCCACCTGCCCCGGCGAGCGCAGCACGAACCGCAGCATCAGCTCGCCGGCCGCGGACTCCAGCACGTGCACCTGCTTCAGCTCGCCCGTCCGCCGCGGCACGTCGTACGGGCGCAGCCGCACGTCGCGGATGAAGTCGGCCAGCACGGGCATCGCGGCCGCGGTCGCCGGGCCGAGCAGGAGGCAGCCGCGCAGGTCGACGCCATGACCCTCCCGATCGAGGATGCCCAGGGTGGGCGCATCGGGTTCCCCACCCACGACCATCTTCGCCTTGGCCCGGAAGGCGGCGGGCGGCGAGGCTGACGGCGCCGACCAGATCAGCCCCGGACGGTCGCCCACGACCGCTCGCACGCGGGCGTCCTTCTCGGCCACCTGCCGGGGATAGGGCACGGGCAGGCTGGTGCACGACCGGCAGACCCCGGCCGCGTGGTAGCCGCACCGCAGTGGCGGCGGACTCTCAGTCCGAACCGGAGCCAATCTCCGCCTCCACGCCGACGTCCGTGCCGATCTCGCCGTCCGCGCGGTGCGGCCGGCCGTCGTCCGGCAGGGTGACCTCGCCGACCACCGCGGAACCGGCGGTGAACGTCCAGTCGCCCTCGACCGTCAGGCTGCGGGCCCGCGCCAACGACGGCACGCCGTCGGGAAACCGCTGCTCGAAGTCGTCGATCCTCTTGTAGG
>JBDIAG010000552.1:0-3629 GCA_039812305.1 Actinomycetales bacterium
AGACGATCGTCGGCTCGGCGGAGGAACTGCACTCCTGATCCGCGACACGGCGTGCCCGGGACGGCGATCGTCGGCGACGAACTCGCTGGCGTCGACGAGCGCCGGGGGCGCGGCACTCGCTCGGCTCGTTCGAAACTCCGGGTGGTGTGTCCGGGCAGACAGAAACGCTCCGAGCGCACGACAGGGGCCGGGTTCCGATCTGGAACCCGGCCCCTGTTCCGGTCCTGCTCAGGTCTGGCGGCTGCTTGTCAGGCCAGGCCGGAGGTGCGGGTGTGCCAGCGGACCTGGTTCCGCACGCCGTCGCCGGTGAAGTACAGCACCAGGTTCCCGTCGTTCTGCAGCGAGAGCACGTTCGCGCCCCGCACGTTCCGCGCGGTGCCGCTGTGCCAGAGCACCTTGCCGGCGCTGCTGTAGACGACGATGTTGCCGTCCACCTGCATCACCGCGCTGGCTCCGGGGTTGCCGTTGGTCCGGGATGCCCAGACCACGCCACGGGAGGTGTACAGCACGAGGTTGCCGTCGCCCTGCATGACCAGCTTGCAGCGCCGGTTGGCGCTCTGCAGGAACCAGCCGGGCTCGAGGTAGCCGGCCTCGTAGTTCTGCGCGGTGTCGTAGAAGCTGGAGGCGTTGGTCATCGCGGTGCCCGAGGCCCAGACCGCGCGACCCTGGTAGTAGACGACCAGGTTCCGGTCGTCCTGCAGCACCGCGGTCGCACCCGGCATGCCGTTGGTCCGGCTGCTGAACGTCGCCTTGCCGTTGCTATAGAGGACGAGGTTGCCGTCGCCCTGCATGATCAGCTTGTTCTCGACATCGTTGTTGCTGCCGGTCTGGGACAGCGGCACCGGGTCGCCGGTGAAACCGGTCAGGACGATGCCGTACTTGTGGCCCGCGTAGCCGTTGATGACGATGATGTGCTGTCCGCTCGTCGACTCCAGCGAGTGACCCTCGTCGAGAGACTGACCCGAAGACAGCCGCGCGCCGATGCTCGGTGGCACTTCTGCGGACAAGCGGTACTGGCCCGTCGCGCCACCGGTCGACGGCTGCGGCAGTTTCGGTAATGGCTGAGCGGCTGCAGCGCTGACCCCGAGAGTGGCAGCCACGACGGCGGTGACGCCTGCGATGGCAAGCTGACGCCCCACGGAGCGTAATGACATGAGGGTGTGTCCCTTCTTGGATGGGCGCGCACTTCCGAGGCCGGCTGCGCCCTGGGCAGATCCACCGGCCCCCGGATACTAACTTTGCAATATCCCCGTTACACAACTTTCGGAGATTCCTGGGGCCGGATCGGGTCTGTGAAGCCGACTAATTCATGCCATCAGGTGACATTTCCTGAGAACGGCATCCACGGCAGCCGATAGCGCGAACCGCCCGACGTCCGATTAGGTGAAGAGGATGTTGTGCCGCATCCCGCGGCGCTCGACCGCCGCGTCTTCCAGGCTGAGCCGGATGACGTCACCGGCCACCGGGCCGACGGCCACCTCGTCCTCGGTCACCAGCAGTGGACGCGGCAGCCCGCGTTCCCACTCCTCGCTCGCCGCCCAGGCCGCCTGGACGAAGGCGGGATCGATCCGGGCCAGGTCGTACCAGCCCCGCCGACGGTTCGGCACCGCGATCGCCCGCAGCCCCGATCCGTCCGAACTGGCCAGAAAGCGACGCACCTCGTGGGTCGCGAGCAAGGACGGGACGTCCAACCCACCGACCGGACGGAGGACGGCCTGTCCATCCGTGGCCGAAATGCCCGTCGGGCGTGCGCCCCGGGTGTCCCGCACGAGCCGGGACACGGCCAGCGCCCCCATCGTGGCGGCATGGCGACGAAGCCCGGGATACAGCTCGTCGGGGTCGATGCCCACCGCATCGGCCAGGCTCGGCGGCAGCGGAGTGGAGAGGTCGGCGTGTTCGTCGTCCTCCAGCACCAGGCCGATGCCGCATTCGAGGGCGCCGCCCAGGACTCTGTCGACGGTCCAGCGCGCGCCGGGGTGCAGGCCGCTGTCCACCGGGATGGCCATCAGGCGAGCGGCGGCCCGGATCTCCCGATCGGCCTGACGCCCGTGCCGCAACGCCCAGCGGTGCAGCCGCAGCGTCCGGCTGAGCCGTGCCCGTGCGGTCGGATCGTCCGGGTCGCTGCCGAGGATCTGCGCGATGGCGAGCCAGGTCAGATGGTGCTCGCCGCCGTCCGCCTCCACCGCGACACCCTGCTCGGTCGGTCGCACGTCGATGTCGTCGAGCACGCTGACCGCCAGCACGGCGAGACGCAGTGCGGGAAGCGACCTTCCGGCCGTCGGCGAGGGCATGCCGCAAGGGTAAGGTCGGCAGTGCCGGCGGGGCGCATCGACAACGCGATTCCACCCGTCCGTTGGTATCGCAGCGTGACTGACTAGCTCGAATGGCCCAGCGTCCTGCTCGGCAGTTGGGTCGTCAGACATATCTGAGTAGCGAAAGGACGCCAAATGGCCGAGCGAGAGCTACCGATGACGCACAGTCTCGGGACGGGACCCGGGCAGGTGATCGCGGTGCACGGCATCACCGCGAACGGGTTGTCCTTCGCGGCTTTGAGTCAGGCCCTGGAAGGGGTCGCGAGCGTCCTCGCGCCGGATCTGGCCGGGCGAGCCTGCTCGGCTGGATTGCCCGATCCGGAGGGCCTGCGGACGCACGCCGGCGACGTGATCCGGCTGCTGGAGGGAGCGCGGGACGAGAGCGGCCGTCCCGCGGTGCTGCTCGGCCACTCGATGGGGGCCTTCGTGTCGGCCATCGCCGCGGCCACCCGGCCGGATCTGGTGGCCGCCCTGGTGCTGGTCGACGGCGGCCTCGCCTTCCCGATGCCCGAGGGTGCGTCGCCGGCGGACGTCGATGCGGCCATCACCGCGGTGATCGGCCCGGCGATGCGGCGGTTGTCGATGCGCTTCGCCTCGGACGAGGACTATCTGCAGTTCTGGGCGGAGCATCCCGCGGTCGGTCCGTTGAGCCGGGAGGACTCCGCTCCCGGCCAGGCACTGCGGGACTATCTCCTGCACGACCTGGTCCGGGACGACGTGGCCCCGGCCGGCGAGAGTGCCTACCGTTCATCGTGCGACATCGACGCGATCCGGATCGACGGAGCCATGACCTTCACCGACGCGGCCACGCACTCGGCGCCCTTCACCGCCGTCGACGCGGGAGTTCCGGTGCGGCTGCTCTGGGCGCCGCGCGGGCTGGCGGACGAGCCGCAGGGACTCTACGACGAGGGCCGTCTGGCGGCGTTGAATCTGCCGGAACCCCTTGTGGCGGAACAGATCCCGGATGTCAACCACTACACGATCCTGTTCGACCCGCCGGCGGTGACGCGAGTGGCCGAGATCGTGCGGGAGACCGCCGGCTGGGACTGAGGACTCGGTTATATCGGCTGCATCGTCGGTTTCGCCTGTCCTGGCGGTCTCGATCGGCTGACTGGTCCGATAGCTGGTCAGATCAGGGTGGCTGGCGTCCTCGGTCGACCAGGTGGTCACGCGTTGACCGGTTGTGTGTCGAGTAGCCGGCGGTCGCTGGTCGGATTGCGCGTAAGTGGTCAACGCGCGAACAGCTGGTTGCTCGGGTGTGGGTGGGGCGGCTGGGACGAAGGGAGCAACGCAGCGGAGCGCCAAGGCGCGGATTCT
>JBDIAG010000553.1:0-3628 GCA_039812305.1 Actinomycetales bacterium
GCTCACCTCGGTGATGCGGCTGGCGCCCCGCAAGCGCGCCCTGCCGCTGGTGCGGATCCTCGCCGACATCCGGTCGCGGGTGCCCGCCGAGATCCCGATCCGGGCGGTGGTGGCCGGCGACGGGCCGCAGCGTTCCCGGGTGGAGCGGTATGCCCGGGGCCTCGGAGTCGACTTCCTGGAACTGTGCGGCCGGTTGGACCGGGATCAGGTGGCCCACCTGCTGACGCACTCGCACGTCTTCCTCGCCCCGGCGACCCTGGAGTCGTTCGGCATCGCGGCCCTCGAGGCCCGCAGCGCCGGCCTGCCCGTCGTCGCCATGCGGGTGGGTGGCGTGAGTGAGTTCGTCACCCATGGACGCGACGGCCTGCTCGTCGACAGCGACGCGGACATGGCTGCCGCGGCCGCGCGACTGGTGACCGACACCGGCCTGCGCCAGCGGATGCGCCGGCACAACTGCCTCACCCCGACCAACCTCGGCTGGGGCGAGGGCGTGCAGCGGGCGGTCGCGCTCTACCAGCGTCTCGGGGCCGACCCGGCTCGCACGCCGCTGCGGCCCTCGGAAGGCGACCAACGGACCCGGGTCGGCTGAGACGCCATCGGCCGTGCCCGGCCCAGGCCGACACGCTGGTGGCGAATCGCGTCGGCTGCGCTCCCGCCGGCTCGGGCACAAACGATCCCTGGCTCTGCGCGAGCATGCCCTGGGACTGACCGCCCTGGATCGGCTCGCCGCCGCAGATCCGCTGTGGCGGGCGCACGAATGCGTCTTCGCCGTGCTCGCCCTGGAGTCCGAGCCGGTCGACCCCCGACTGTAGTGAGCCTCTCCATCGATCGTGGGGCGATCCGGATATCACAGTCTGATCACGGCCTCTCGACGGGGATTGGCGTGAGTGAGCCGATGCGGCATGGTTGCGCACTATTCAGCGGATGCGCGGCTCCGTCGACGGCGTCCCCTGAGGGAAGGGCCTGACCGCCGACTGGAAGAGGGACCCGTGGCTACCGTGGTCATCGGCGTGGACGACAGTCCAGCCTCGAGAAGAGCCGTGGAGTTCGCCATCGAGCGATACAAGGTGGAGAGTTTCGCGCTCGTCCTGGTACACATCATCAACTGGTCTCCATTCTCCTTCAATACGCCCGAGGAGAACGAGCATCGTCACGCACGCAGAGAGGCCGAACTCGAGGCCGCCTTCGAGCAGGTGATAACCCCCATGAAACTGCTGGCGGAGGGAGCCGGTATGGCGCCGACGATCGTAGTGCGGCACGGAAATCCAGCGGACGGCCTGATCGGCGTCTCGCGCGAGCAGCAGGCCGATCACATCATCGTGGGTCGCGCCGGTGAGAGGGGTTTGCGCGAGCACGTCTTCGGCAGCGTCGCCAGCCGGCTGGTCCAGCACGCGCCGGTGCCGGTCACGGTGGTGCCGTGATGGACGCCTTCGTCAGAGGCTTCGAGAAGGCTTCGGAGTGGATCACCGCAGTCGTCTTCTATTCGGTTCCCGTTGCGGATGTTCAGTTTCCGCTGATCGTCGGCTGGCTCGTCGTGGCCGGCCTCTTCTTCACCATCTGGCTGAAGTTCATGAACCTGAGAGGCTTCAAGCTGGCGATCGACCTCGTGCGTGGAAAGTACACCGGCCCCGACGAGGTCGGCGAAGTCTCACACTTCCAGGCACTCGCCACCGCCGTCTCCGGAACGGTCGGGTTGGGCAACATCGCCGGCGTGGCCGTGGCGATCACCATCGGAGGACCCGGCGCCACCTTCTGGATGATCATCTGCGGGCTTCTCGGCATGTCGACGAAGATGGCCGAGTGCATGCTCGGCGTGAAATACCGCAGAGAGCACGCGGACGGCAGCGTCTCGGGTGGACCGATGTTCTACTTGACGGACGGGATGAAGGCACTCGGTCTTGGCGGCCTCGGCCGCGTGCTGGCCGTCTTCTTCGCGATCTGCATGATCGGTGCCTCGCTGGGCGGCGGAAACATGTTCCAGTCGAACCAGGCGGCCGCCCAGATCATCGGTGTCACGGGCGGTGCCGAAGGTCCGCTGGGTGGCTACTCCTGGGCGATCGGCGTCGCGTTCGCCGTGCTCGTCGGCGTGGTCATCATCGGCGGCATCAAGTCCATCGCCAAGGTGACCGAGAAGGTCGTCCCATTCATGGGCGTGCTGTACGTCAGCTCCTGCCTGTTGGTGATCTTCTTCAATGTCCCCGCGATCCCATCGGCGATCGGCGAGATCTTCGCCGGTGCCTTCACCGGTGCGGGAGCCGCCGGCGGCGTCATCGGTGCCTTGATCACCGGCTTCCAACGGGCCGCCTTCTCGAATGAGGCCGGTCTCGGCTCCTCCGCGACGGCTCACTCGGCCGTGAAGACCAAGGAGCCCGCGACCGAAGGTTATGTCGCCTCTCTGGAGCCGTTCATCGACACGGTCGTGGTCTGCACCATGACCGCGCTCACCATCGTCGTCACCGGCGCCTGGAAAGACCCCAGCGCCACGGAGGTCGGCGGTGTGGTGCTGACCTCTCGGGCGTTCGAGACGGTTCTCCCGTGGTTCCCGGTCGTCCTGTCGGTCGCGGTCGTGCTGTTCGCCTTCTCCACGATGCTCAGCTGGTCGTACTACGGGATGAAGGCCACCGCCTACCTCTTCGGAGACAGTCACACCGCCGAGAATGTCTACAAGGTCGTCTTCTGCGTCTTCACTGCGATCGGCGCCGCGGCCGCCCTGGAGCCGGTGATCAACTTCTCCGACAGCATGATCTTCCTGCTCGGTCTGGCGAACATCATCGGCCTGTACTGCATGGCCAAGGTCATCCGCAGAGAGATCCTCGGCTACCACGCCCGCATCAAGAGCGGCGAAGTGCGCAGGTTGGACAAGGCGTCGCACTGACGATCGGCATCCGGAGGTCCGCACAGCCTCCATCTGAGGATCGCCAGCTACCATGGGTCTCGGTGCGCCGGGAAGCCTGGTCGGCTCAGTATTGCCGACCGCGAAGGAACCCGAGATGCACCAGCTCAAGTGGCGGTCTCTGCTCGCCAAGACCCTGCGCGTCTTCAAGTCTCTGGGCCCTGAGGCCACCCTGCGACGCAAGATCCGTAACGAAATGCACCGCCGAGTCGGCTAGAGGCTCCTACCGGGGGAGCGCGAGCTCACCCGACGGTCCAGGGGTCCTTCCCGTCGAGCAGTGACTGCAGGTCGGGCGGCGACGCGGCCGCGGCCCGGGCCAGCTGGTCGCGGGCCTGGTCGTCGTAGGTCGCGCGCTCGACCTGCCGGAAGATCCCGATCGGGGTCTGCCGGAGCACGCCGGCATCGGAGAGCCGGGAGAGGGCGAAAGCCGTCGTGGGGTCGGTGCCGTGACTGTCGTGGACGTACAGCTCCGACTCGTTCTCGGCCGTGACCTCGCCGACCGACTCACTCCCGTTGGCGGCCTGGAAGACCCCGCGGGACCCGTCGGCTCCGAAACGCACCGGCTTGCCGTGCTCGAGCGGGATGATCGCGTCCTGCTTGGTGCCGTCGACGTTCTCGGCGATGAACGCGTCGTCGTTGAAGATCGGGCAGTTCTGCAGGATCTCGACCAGCGCCGCGCCGCGGTGGTTCGCGGCCTCGCGCAGCACCGACGCCAGGTGGGCCCGGTCGGAGTCG
>JBDIAG010000554.1:0-3619 GCA_039812305.1 Actinomycetales bacterium
CTGGCTGATGTTCCTCAACCGGCAGTCTTTCCCGGGGCACGCGGATCCGGAGTTCGGATACAACGCCGGGTTCTACGTCTTCACCCTGCCGTTCCTGCAGTTCCTCACCGGCTTCCTGCTCGCCGCCTTCGCCATCGCCCTGCTGGCCGGGGCGGTCACCCAGTACATCTACGGCGGCCTGCGCATCTCCGGTCCGCCGCCGCGGGTGACCAAGGCGGCCTCCTGGCACCTGGGCATCCTGGCCGCGCTGCTGCTGCTGACCCAGGCGGCGTCCTACTGGCTGGCCCGCTACGCGGTTCTCACTCAGCAGTCGCAGGGCGATCTGATGACCGGCGCGTCCTACACCGGGGTGAACGCGGTTCTGCCGGCGCAGGCGATCCTGACGATGCTCGCGATCGTGGTGGCGATCACCTTCGTCATCCCGGTCTTCACCCGCAACTGGCGGCTGCCGGCGCTGGCGACGGCGCTGCTGCTGGTCGCCTCCGTGGTGATCGGCGGGGCCTACCCGGCGGTGGTGCAGCAGTTCCAGGTGCGTCCGAGCCAGCTCGCCAAGGAGCGCGACTACATCGCCCGCAACATCGCGGCCACCCGGTACGCCTACGGGCTCGACACGGCGGACGTCATCCCGTTCACGCCGAAGGTCACCGGCGAGCGCAACGCGCTGATCAACGACGCCCAGACCACGGCCAGCATCCGGCTCCTCGATCCGGCGCTGGTGTCGCCGGCGTTCGTCCAGCTGCAGCGGAACAAGCAGTACTACGGCTTCCCCAAGGCGCTCGACGTCGACCGGTACGAGATCGACGGGCAGGTTCGCGACACGGTGATCGCCGTGCGCGAGCTGAACCAGTCGGGCCTTTCCGGGCAGCAGAACTGGGTCAACACCCACATCGTCTACACCCACGGGTACGGCGTCGTCGCGGCGTTCGGCAACCAGCGCGAGGACAACGGCGACCCCGCCTTCTTCCAGGGCGGCGTTCCGTCCACCGGGTCGCTGGGTGACTTCGAGCAGCGGATCTACTTCGGTGAGCAGACCAGCACCTACTCGATCGTCGGTGGGCCGGAGGGAGGCCAGCGCCGGGAGGTCGACTACCCGACCGACGCCGGCGAGGGCGCGAACGTGGCGACCACGACCTTCGCCGGCGACGGCGGGCCGAAGGTGGGCAATCTGTTCGCGCGGCTGATGTTCGCGCTGAAGTTCCGCGACCAGAACATCCTGCTCTCCTCCGACGTGAACTCCGAGTCGCAGATCCTCTACGACCGCACGCCGCTGGAGCGGGTGGAGAAGGTCGCGCCGTTCCTGACGATGGACGGCGACCCGTACCCGGCGGTGGTCGACGGCCGGGTGGTGTGGATCGTGGACGCCTTCACCACCTCGGACCGCTTCCCGTACTCCGAGAGCCAGTCGCTGTCGGATTCGACCCGCGACACGCTGACGGACACCACGCAGGTGCAGGCCCCGACGGGGGAGATCAACTACATCCGCAACTCGGTGAAGGCCACCGTCGACGCCTACGACGGCAAGGTCACCCTGTACAGCTGGGACGACGACGATCCCATCCTCAAGGCGTGGAAGAAGGCGCTGCCGGGTGTGATCAAGCCGATGGCGGACATCAGCGGTGAGCTCATGTCGCACCTGCGCTACCCGGAGGACCTGTTCAAGGTGCAGCGGGATCTCCTCGGTCGTTACCACGTCACCGACCCGTCCGAGTTCTTCTTCGGGCAGGACCGGTGGCAGACGCCGGCGGACCCGACCAACGCGGACTACCGGCAGCCGCCGTACTACCTGACCCTGCAGATGCCGGAGCAGGAGAAGCCGGCCTTCTCCCTGACCTCGACCTACATCCCGGCGACCGGGGCCGCCGACAGCACGAACGCGCTGACCGGCTTCCTGGCCGTCAATGCGGACGCCGGGACCGAGACGGGCAAGAAGTCCGAAGACTACGGACGACTGAGACTCTTGCGATTGCCGGAGTCCCCGTCGGTGCCGGGCCCGGGGCGGATCCAGAACAACTTCAACTCCAACCCGACCATTCAGGACAACCTGAACGTGCTGCGGCTGGGTGGGTCGTCCGAGGTGAAGCTGGGCAACTTGCTGACGCTGCCGGTCGGCGGCGGCCTGCTGTACGTGCAGCCGGCCTACGTCCAGTCGAAGGAAGGCACGACCTATCCGCAACTGCGGAAGGTGCTGGTCGCCTTCGGGGACAAGGTCGGTTTCGACGACACGCTGGACGCCGCCCTCGACCAGGTCTTCGGGGGTGACTCCGGAGCCAACGCGGGCGACGTCGGCAAGGGACCAGCCGACGGCGGCGAAGGCGAGGCCGAGCTGTCCGCCGATCAGCAGCTGTCGCAGGCGCTGGCGGAGGCATCGGCCGCACTCGAGGCCGGGAGGACGGCTCTGGCCCAGGGCGACTTCGCGGCCTACGGCGAGGCCCAGAAGAAGCTCGCCGACGCGATCAGCGCGGCCAGCGCCGCCCGGGAGGCACTGGGTACCGCCAGCGGTGGAGCCACGCCGTCCGCGACGCCCTCCGCCTCGGCCTCGGCCACGCCCTCGCCGGAGGGATCCGGATAGGCACGGCCCGTGCGTTCGCCCTGGTTGCCAGGGTGCCTTCGGGCGCCCCGGTGACCAGGGCACCTCGCGCGGAACATCGTGGTTGCTGCGCAACAGTGACGTTCCGCGCGAGCGAGCGGCCTGCGGTGGCCGATCGGATTTGCGGATGGATCCGGCGCGGCGTAACGTAGAGCCTGCCGACGCGGGGTGGAGCAGCTCGGTAGCTCGCTGGGCTCATAACCCAGAGGTCGCAGGTTCGAATCCTGTCCCCGCTACGAGAAAGGCCCTCTGACCAGCGGAAACGCCGGTCAGAGGGCCTTCGCTTTGCCCCGACGATCGCCCGCCTCCGGTCTAGGTGGCTGGTGTTGCACGGTCTCTTCTGGGGCTGTGCCGCTCGTGGGGCGTGACCCGCGGTGGTCCACGGCTCCGGCGTCGTCGAGGCCGGCTGCAAGGCCGTCATCGGCTAACACGCCGGTGCCACCAGTGTCGCCACCCTCCGCTGCACCCACGTCCACCCATCTGAGCCCACACTGCACGGTCCGGACCGCGTGGAGCGCCTCGTCGCGCGTCGAGGCAGCACCCGCGAACCGCCGTACTTCCGAACACATTCCGAATACAATCGGGGCATGAGCGGCATGACCAGTCTCCCCGCCTCGACCCGCCGCTCTTCGGACCTGAGCAAGCACTCGGCCGAGGTCTTCGCCGAGGCCGAGGACCACCCCGTCACGGTGACCCGCCGCGACGGCGAGGCGCTCGTCCTCATGTCGCAGCGCGAGGCGGAGGCCCGCGCGCAGCTGCTGCAGCTCGCCGCCCAGCTGGTCACGGCCGCCCTGGACGGCGATGGCCCGCTCGAGGAGCGGCTGGCGGGGCTGTTCCCGTGGATGCTCGCCCTCTCGCCGGACGGACGGAAGGCGTGCGCGCGTGCCCTGATCGACGCCGCGCGGGCGTCGTTCGCCACCGGCCAGCCGCATCTGGCCGTCGCCGAGCTCACCTCCTGGCGGGAGACCGCCGCCGCGATCGCCGCGGGCCTCGGCCCGGGGCCGGTCGAATGGCTGGAGCCCGACGACGCCC
>JBDIAG010000555.1:0-3611 GCA_039812305.1 Actinomycetales bacterium
GAAGACGCCTTCGACGCTGGCCCGGCTGGCGCCCACCCGCACCGACCCGGCGTCGGCGCGGCCGCCGAGCAGAAGGTCGAGACCGGTGACGATCATCGTCTTGCCGGCGCCGGTCTCCCCGGTGAGCACGGTGAAACCGCCACCGAGCTCGACATCGCTGGCGGTGATCACACCCAGGTCCCGGATTCTCATCTGGGTCAGCACGCGGAGCCTCGCCCCCGTCCGGGCATGGTCACTCCGGCCGGCGGGTCGCCGCCGGGCGGGCCGCGGGGCCTCGCCAGCCGGTGACCGGCAACTGGAACTTCCCGACCAACCGGTCGGTGAACGGTCCTTCGATCAAGCGGGCCAGACGCACCGGCTCGACCCCCCGGCGCACCTCGACCCGGGCGGCCGGTGGCACCTCGAAGAGCCGGCGGCCGTCGCACCAGAGCACGGCCGGGGACGACCGCTCGACGACTTCCACGGCCAGCACCGAGGTGGGCGCCACCACGAGGGGACGGGCGAACAGGGTGTGTGCGCAGATCGGGGTCAGCAGCAACGCCTCCACCTCCGGCCAGACCACCGGGCCGCCACCGGAGAAGGCGTAGGCCGTCGAGCCGGTGGGCGTGGCCAGCACGACGCCGTCGCCGCCGAACGAGGCGACCGGACGGCCGTCCACCTCGGTCACCACTTCGATCATCCGGCCGCGGTCCGCCTTCTCCAGGGCGGCCTCGTTGAGCGCCCAGGTGCGGGTGAGGACGCCGCCGTTGGTGATCGTCACGTCGATGGTCATCCGCTCCTCGACCTTGTAGGCCCGGCGGGCGACCCGGTCCACGGCCTCGGCCAGGTCCTCCCGGTCGAACTCGGCGAGGAAGCCGACATGTCCGAGGTTCACCCCCAGCAACGGGACGGTGTGCCCCCGGGCCAGCTCGGCGGCCCGCAGGATCGTGCCGTCGCCGCCGAGGACGATCACCAGTTCGGCCTCGTCCATCACCTGGTCGGCGTCGTCGATCATGACGACCGGGGCGCCGTGCGCCAGATGCGCGGCCTCCTCGGCCAGCATGACCGGGGTGAATCCGGCCTCCATCAGCCGGGTGAGCAGTTCCCCGGCGACCTTGTGCACCTGGGGCCGGCCGAGATGCCCCAGCACCAGCACCATCCGGTGCGGGCCGGATTGCGGTAGCGACGTCGTCACCGGGCTCCTTCCGGGCCGAGCCTGACGGCCTGTTCGATCGCTTCCCGGGTCTGTTCGGCGTCCAGGCCCTGCGTGGGCGCGCCGGTCACCGCGGTACGCAGCCACAGGAAGTATTCGACGTTGCCGCTCGGACCGGGCAGCGGGCTGGCCACGCAGCCGAGCACGGTGAGGCCCAGGTCCCGGGCGTGCCCGGCAACCTCGGCCACGGCGTCGGCCCGGTCGGTGGGATTGCGCACCACTCCCCCGGAGCCGAGACGTTCCCGGCCCACCTCGAACTGCGGCTTGACCATCAGCAGCAGGTCGGCATCGGGAGCCGCCGCCCCGGCCAGCGGTTCGAGCACCAGCCGCAGGGAGATGAAGGAGAGGTCGGCCACCACGAGCTCCGGCGGGGGCGCCACCTGCTGCGGTGTGAGCGTGCGGATGTTCGTCCGGTCGAGAATCGTGACGCGCGGATCGGTCTGCAGCGGCCAGGCGAGCTGGCCGTACCCGACGTCGACCGCGACGACGTGCGCAGCCTGCAGCCGCAGCAGCACGTCGGTGAAGCCACCGGTGGAGGCGCCCGCGTCCAGGCAGCGGCGGCCGGCGACCCGGACCTCCGGGAAGGCGTCGAGGGCCCCCGCCAGCTTGTGAGCGCCACGACTGACGTAGTCGGGACCGCTCTCCGCCTCGGCCAGCACCAGGGCGGCGCCGGCCTCGACCTGGGTGGCCGGTTTGGTGGCGGGTGACCCCGCGACCCTCACCCGCCCGGCCGCGATGAGCTCGGCGGCATGGGTACGCGACCGTGCCATGCCGCGGCGGACGAGCTCGGCATCCAGCCGTTGACGTCGGACGGCCACCGCTCAGCCCTCGGCCGCGCGGAGACGCTGCGCGAGCATGTCGTGGGCCTGCGTGAGCATCGGCAGCACGTCGGTCGGGTCGCCATCGGCATCGAGGCCGGAAAGCAGGGCGATCACCTCGTCCACCACGGGATCGCCGGTGGCGCCGTGCGCGCCCCGTCCCGGTTGTGCAGCCGCGTCTTCGGACACCGCGGCGGGCTCAGCCGGGTGGGCGGAGGCCGCGGCTCCGGGGACCGGCGCGGGCGTGGAGACCGGGGCCGTGGGTGCGGGTGCGAGGACTGGAGTCTCCGCGGGCGTCGAGACCGGAGTCGTGGGCGCCGGTGTGGAGGCCGGAGTCGCGGGCGTGGGTGTGGAGGCCGGAGTCGCCGGCGCAGGTGCGGAGGCCGGAGTCGCCGGCGCGGGCGTGGAGGCCGGAGTCGCGGGGACCGGCGCGGCCGGGCCCGGGACTGACCTACCCGGCGGACCGGGTCGTGGAATCGGCGCTGACACGCAATCAGCTCCCGCCACGCGTCGTTCGCTCGGTTCTGGCCTTCGCCGCAATCGCCTCCCGAGCGGTGGGGCGCGGGCGGACGGGGTCTTCGGAGCCCGGAGCGGTCTGCGTGACCGAGCCGGATCCCGACGAGGCGGCGACCTCCGGGGAGCCGCCCGTCTCCGGGCCGCTTCCGGAGCCCGAAGTATTGCCGGAATCTGGCGGGTTGCCGGAGTCTGGAGCACTGTCCGCCTCCGGGGCGCTGCTGGCGTGTGCCGGGCTGCCGGCCTCGGGGGCGTCGGTGGCCGGGGCACTGTCGGTGGCCGAGGCGCCGTCCCTTTCCGGCTCGGGGATACTGGCCCCGGTGGCGGCGCCGGCTTCTGGAGACGTAGCGGCCGCTAGCAAAATGTTGCTTTCCGGACTCGGCACACTGTCGCCCGCCAGCCCGCCCGCGGGTTGCCCGCCGGTCGCTCGCCGGGCGCCGTCACGCTGGCCAGACGCCTTTCTCGTCGTCGCCTTCTTCGCCGCCGGCTGCTTCTTCGCGGGGGTCTTCTTCGCCGCCGGTTGCTTCTCCGTGGTCTTGGCCGTCGTCTTCTGGGCGGCCGTCTTCTGGGCTGTCGTCTTCTTGGCCGTGGTCTCCTGCGCTGTCGTCTTCTGCGCTGCCGTCTTCTCGGCGGCCGTCTTCGCCGCTGTCCCGGTCGGCGCGCCGGCCGCGGCCGTGGTCTTCTTCGCGGCCGGTCGCCTGGCCGTCGTCTTCTGAGCCGTGGTCTTCTGAGTTGCGGCCTTCTGGGCCGTGGTCTTCTGCGCCGGCGACTTCTGGGCCGTCGATTTCTGCGCGGTCGTCTTCTGTGCGGTCGTCTTCTGGGTCGTCGGCCCCTGGGTTGACCTTCGAGTGGCTGGCCTCACGGACGACGGCTTCTCGTTCGAAGCGTCGACTCCCGGCGCCTGCTGCCGGGCGGACTCGGTGGCCTGCTCAGGCTGCGATCCGGCCCCCCGGGCGGTCGGCGCACTCGCCGAGGGCGTGGAAGGCGACCCCTCGGCCGCCGAACGCTCCTCTGACTGCTGGGCAGTGCGCCGCTTGCGCGGCGGGACGACCCGCTTGGGCAGGGGCGGCTCGGCCGGCGGTGGCGCC
>JBDIAG010000556.1:0-3606 GCA_039812305.1 Actinomycetales bacterium
ACCTACGACCTGCTCGTCGGCGCCGACGGCGCGGATTCCCGGGTCCGCCCCCTGCTCACCGACGCCCGTCCGGTGCACACCGGTCAGCACGCGTTCGAACTCGGCATTCCGGATATCCAGAACACCCGCCCGGACCTGGCGGCGATGATCGGGCGCGGCAACTACTGGGTGCTCGGGCGGGGACGATCCGTGTCGGCGCAGCGCCACGGTGACGGTCGCGCCCGCGTCCACCTCAGCTTCTACGACACCCCCGAGGACTGGCTGGTCAGCGGCGGGATCCCGCTCGACGACCCCGCCGCGGCCCGGGCCCGGCTGATCGAGGAGTTCGGCGACTGGCATCGGGGGGTCACCGCCCTGATCGCCGCCTGCGACGACACCATCCTGCCGCGGCGGATCACCACCCTGCCGGTCGGCCTGACCTGGCGCTCGACGCCGGGGGTCACCCTGCTCGGCGACGCCGCGCACCTCATGCCGCCGGTCGGCCAGGGCGCGAACATGGCGCTGGTCGACGGTGCCCGGCTCGGCCTCGCCCTGGCCGCGCACCCGGACGACCCGCCCACTGCCGTGCCGGAGTACGAGCGCGAGATGTTCGAGCGCACCAGCGCCGCGGCCCGCCAGTCCGCTCGCATCCAGGAGATGCTCTCCGCTCCGGACGCGAGCCGGAGGATGCTGGCGTTCTTCCAGCGAGACTGAGACGCGGGCCGGAGCCCAGCCGGAGCACGGGTCGACCCGACGCACGGATCAGCAGCGGCTACGCGATAGAACGCGCGGGCCCCTCACGCGGCACCGGTCGAGGCCGGTCGCCCGGCCGGACCGACGTAGGTGAGCGCCCGCAGTGCCACCTCGGCCGGCCCCCGGCGCCCCGAACGCTCCAGGGCGAGCGCCACCACCGCGATGACCAGCCAGGTCAGGCAGGCCAGGACGAAGGCGCCGGCGCTGCCGAGCCAGCCGCCGACTCCGAGCCCCCAGGCGCACAGCACCGGTGCGAACACCAGCGACTGGGCGAGATAGCACGACAGCGACCGTTTGCCGACGGCAGTGGTCAGGTCCAGCAGCAGCGAGGTGCGCTCCGGGTTTCGCCGCCGGCGCTGTTCGATGCGGTGGGCGACCAGGCCGAACAGCGCCACGTAGCCGAGGCCCCCGAAGAGGCCGGTGACGGTCGAGATCGAGAGGTAGACCCACCAGACCTTCGACGGCGTGCCCAGCGCGCCGACGTGGCCGAGCGCATGCACGACTCCTCCGGCCACGCCGACGCCGAGGCCGACGGCCGCCGTCCACCGCAGCAGCTTCAGGTGCCGCCCGGGCTCCTCCAGCACCCGGTGCCGGGCGGCCAGCCAGGCGAGCAGGATGCAGATCGGGATCACCGGGATGATCAGGGCCGACGGGGCGGCGATGGCCCAGTCCGCCAGGCGGCTGAGGATCGAGGCCGGATAGCTCGCCTCACCCGCGGCGGACTCGAAGCCGGGGTAGGCGTCGTCGGGGATGAAGGACGCCAGCACGAACGCACTCACCATCGACACCGCCAGGTAGATCGCCAGGACGGCACCCATGATCGAGGTCCAGATCACCACCGTGGTGTTCCGCCTGACGAAAAACAGCCAGACGAGAACCAGTCCGGCCAGCCCGTAGGTGCCGAGGATGTCGCCGGGGAACAGCAGGGCGGCGTGCAGGGCCCCGAACCCGACGAGGGCCCAGTGGCGTCGTCGCAGCATCCGCCGGACGCCCCGTTCGTCCACCCCGCGGGCTCGGCGACTGGCCGCGAACTGGACCATTCCGTAGCCGAAGAGGAACGCGAACATCGGATAGACCCGCTGATCGACGAAGATCATCGTGGCAAATTGGGCAATACGGTCAAGAATGGTGCCTTCGGTGGGGTGCGACACGCTGTTCGTCCGGTCGCTACCCCACAGGTAGATGGGGATGTTGGCCATCGCGATGAGCATGAGCATCAGGCCGCGCGACAGGTCGGGTGCCAGAACCCGCCCGGTGGTCAGGCTTGGTGTGGTGCCAATGGTCATGCCTCACGGTAGGACGAATCCGGAAACCGCTCGAATCGTGCGACACGCGCGACATCCTCGTCCGACCGGCTCTTCGCGCGTTGACCAGCCATGTGTCGACCGGCCTGCGATCACCGGTTGGTCGGCTCACAAAGCGGCTGCTCAGCTCATAGCGGGTCGTTCGGGGTTTGCGAATCAAAGCCCATTCCGAGCCTTCGTGTCAGCAGGCGCTGACGGTCGCAAACGAGCGCAGGATCGGGTCCTGACCGGCCGGCGCGGGTAGACTTGTGACCAGCCTGATCAAGCAAGCGTAGGAGGTGCCCGTTGACAGTTCTTCCGGTCAATGTCGATGACGACCTGATCGAGCTGCTCGACGCCCAGGCGGCGGAATCGGGCAGGTCGCGCAGCGAGGTGCTGGCGGCCGCCATTCGTCGCGGTCTCGGCGGCGGCCGCCTCGCGGAGACGCTGGCAGCCTTCCGCACCGGCGCGGAGATCTCTGAGGGCGATGCGATGGCCCTGGCCAGGGCGGAACTCGCAGCAGCTCGGGCGGAACGCACGACCGCGTGAGCGGTGCCCCACCGCACCGGATCATCATCGACCCGAACGTGTTCGTCTCCGCAACCATCACGCCCAACGGCGCGCTCGGCCCCATCCTCGGCCTAGTCGACGACGGCGTCCTCGTGCCGATCGTGACCCAGCACCTGGTGGATGAGGTCGTTGACGTTCTTGGTCGGCCTAAACTCGCGAAGTACGTCAAGCCTGGCGCCGGAGCCGCATTCGAGGATCAGATGCGCCGCCTTGGCGAGTGGCACGCCGACATCGCCGATCCGCCAGCCGTCACCCGCGACCCGAAGGACGACTACCTCGTCGCCCTGGCACTCGGCACAGGAGCCGAAGCGATCACCAGCGGCGACGACGATCTACAGACGGCCGAGGATCTCGGCGTCGTAGTTCTCACGCCACGCGAACTCCTGACCCGCCTCGGCCTCTGATCCGGATGGATGCGGTACGCCTCCATCCACTTCCCCTGACGAGATGGTCGCACCATCCCGCACCTGCCACCGCGACCGTGGCCGCAGGCGGGCCACCCTTTTCGCCGACGAACTCGCCAACGTCACCTTCCCGGTCGCCAGTTGAACTCGGCAGAGTGCGGCCCACGAAAGGCCCCGGACGGAGCCAGAGTGCGTCACCGCAGGTCAGACCCGGTCTTCGTGAGCAGCGCGACGCATTCGACGTGGTGCGTCATCGGGAAGAGATCGAAGGCCGCCAGCCGGTCCAGGCGGTAGCCCAGCTCGGCGAACGTGGCGGTGTCCCGGGCCAGGGCGACCGGGTCGCAGGCCACGTAGCTGACCGCGCGGGGGGCCAGGGCGGCGACCTGCTCGATCACCGTCCGGCCGGCTCCGGCGCGCGGCGGATCGAGCACCACGACGTCCACCGGCTCGGACCCCAGGGCGGCCGGGTCGGCCAGGACGGCGTCCACCCGGCCGGCCAGGCAGCGCAGGTGCGGCCGGGTGTGGGCGTTGCGGCGGGCATCCGAGACCGCTCGCCGGTCCCCCTCCACCAGCAGCACCGACCCCCGCTCGCCGACCCGGTCGGCGAGCGCCAGGCT
>JBDIAG010000557.1:0-3602 GCA_039812305.1 Actinomycetales bacterium
GACGTGCACAACGCTGCCATTGGACAGGCAATGTCACCGCTCGCGGGTTGTCGAGCCGCTGGAGTCGCCCTGTGCTGGTGTGGGGAAAGGTGAAGCGGCACAAGCAGGGCGAACCGACGTGCCGGAATGGCGACGGGGCACCTGGCATGGTCGCGGCGTCCCGAGACGCTGGGCCACCCGGACCGGCGCTGGGCGGCCCGGCGCTGGTTGGCTCGGCGCTGGTTGGCTCGGCGCTGGTTGGCTCGGTGGTCCGACGGGCATGGCCGCGATCGGTACCGACGGGCCGCATTCGGGACCCAGGGGTTACGTTGTAAACCACGAATGGCCGCGGTAGGTCCCGAAGGGACACGCCGAGCGTGACCTCTGGGTACCCAACGTTGCCATTCGCGATACGAGCGCCAACCCACAGCCGGACCGCGCCCCCCGCAGCCGGCCTGTGCCCCGCAAACGGACCGTGCACCCGCAACCGGACCGTGCCCCCGCGGACGGACCGTGCCCGCAGACGGCCTGTGCCCCCGCAGGATGGACCGGGCCGCTGATGCCTCCGCGGCCGGGGACCCACAGGCTGAGCATCCAGTAAGCAGTCGGGCATCCGGGTAGAGGCCAAGCATCCACCTGGAAGCCGAACAGCCACGCATCGCCGGATGCCCGGCCATTAACTGGATGCCCAGCCTTTACCCGGATGCCCAGCCTTTAACCGGATGCCAGCCCCTCATCCGAAGGCTACTAGGGATTGAGAGACAGGCCGTAGCATCAGAATATGGCTCAAAACGCCCGCGTCCTCAATTTGGGAGACTGGCCCTAGAACCTCCGTCGAGGAGCACTAGGCGCCCAACCGTTTATAGGTGGCGTGGATGGGCGCTGTCTCGACCGCGGTGATGCCCGGGAGGCTGGCGAGGCCTTCGGTGACGAACTCGGAAAGGTGTCCGGTGGACTCACAGGCGATCGCGGCGACGAGGTTCGTCGGGCCGGTCGTGATCGCCGCGAAGGTCACGTCGGGTTGCCGCGTCAGATGGTCGATCGTCTCCGCCATCCGCGATGGCTGGATGCTCAGCCAGGCGCGGGCCTCGACCGGACGACCCCTGAGCGAGTTGGGAAGGTCGACGGCGTAGACGATCCCTCCACTGTTATGCAGTGCGGCGAGCCGGTGGCGGATGCTCGATTCCGGCTCGCCGATCGCACGGGACAAGGCGGCGACGCCGATTCGTCCATCGCGCCGCAAGCGGGCCAGGATCGCGTGGTCGAGGTCGTCAAGAGCCCGGTTCGCCTGGGTCGGGGAGGCGCCTGAAGACCCAGGTTCCAATGTGGCTCGTTGATCGTCGGTGAGCAGCCGCTCCGTCGCGGCGGGCGCGCGCCACGGCAACTGCCGTGATTGCAGCAGCATATGCGCCGAGATGGCCAGGACCTGCGAGACCTTGGGAAGTCTGGCGAGCAGAGGGTCGGAGTCATCGGCTCCGGCGAGGGGGATGTGGGCGTTGAAGATCACTTCCGTGCCGCCGGACGCCAGATAGACCCAGGCGGTGTCGTCGCGGCGCGACAGGGCCTGAGCGACGTCGCGGCCGGTCCCTGGGGTGACCCGGAGCCGGATCGTCCAGGATGCCAGGCCCAGGACGTCGAGTGAGACGGACGCGGAGACGTGCAGGCCGGCGGCGGCGAGCCGACGGTACCGGCGGGCGATGGTCTGTTCCGAGGTGTCGAGAACCCGCGCCAGCAGCGCGTTCTGGGCGCGTGGCGCGATGGTGAGTGCTTCGACGAGGCGCAGGTCCAAGTCATCCATCGCTGGAACTATACGCCGATTATCGCTCCAACCGCGGAGGTATCAGCGAGTTGGAGGGCGGAACTAGCAGTTGTATGCCGCGCACGGGTTCCCTGTATGGAGGAATCAACATCCACCCACAGGAGGAATCACCATGCGCAGGAGCTGGCTCCCCTTGGCAGCGGTGTGCGTCGGCTCGTTCTTGTTCCTGCTCGACACCACTGTCGTCACCGTCGCGTCACCCGCGATCGTCCAAGACCTCGACGCGAGCACCTCGGTGGTGCCGTGGGTGTTGAACGTCTACACGCTCGTGCTGGCCATGCTCATGCTCCCGATGGGCGGGTGGGCGGATCGGCTGGGTCATCGCCGCACCTTTGTGGCCGGGCTCGCCGTGTTCGCGGTCGCCTCGGCCGGTTGCGCCGCCGCCGGTGGCATCGAATGGCTCGTCGCCCTCCGCGCTGTGCAGGGCGTCGGCGGTGCCGCCATCGCTGTCACCGGGTTCAGCCTGGTGATGACCGTCTACGCGGGCTCGGCCCAGATGGGCCGCGCGATGGGAACCTTCTTCGCGGTGAACGGGCTGGGGGCGGCGATCGGCCCACTGCTCGGCGGAGTGCTGACGGACGGGTTCGGCTGGCGGTCGATCTTCCTGCTCAACATCCCTCTGGCGATCCTGGCCGCGACCCTGGTTCGCGCCGCCGTGCCCTCGGCCGCGCGCACAGCGGGCCGAACCGATGTCGCAGGCGTCCTGCTGTTCGCGCTCACGGCCGGCGCGACGACCCTGGGGCTCTCACTCGCCAGCACGTCGTCGTGGGCCGATCCACTCGCGGATGGTCTCCTGGCGTCGGGCCTCGTTTCCGGCGTGGGCTTCGTCGTCGTGGAACTGCGGTCCCGCAGTCCACTGCTCGACGTGCGGCTGTTCGCCCGTTCCTCGTTCGCGACCGCGATGGCGACGGCGGCGGTGTCCTCGGTGCCGTTCGCGATGCTCGTGTTCACGTCGCTGTGGCTCCAGGACGGTCATCGGCTCTCTCCTGCCGGGACGGGCCTGGCGTTGATGCCTCTCGCCGCGGTCACCTTCCTGGTCTCGACCGTCGCCGGCAAGCGCCTTCACGACGTGCCGCCGCGGTGGCCGATCATCGCCGGCCTCGCGGCGATCGCACTCGGCGCGGCCTGGCAGGCATTGGCCGGTCACGACGCGTGGAGCATCGCACCCGGCCTCGCGATCACCGGCATCGGCATCGGCCTGATCGGCCCCACTCTCGGCAGCGCCGTCGCCGCGGCGACACCGGCCGGACGAGCGGGCATGGGCTCCGGAGCGATGACCACCTTCCGGCAACTCGGCCAGACCCTCGGCGTCGTCGCTCTCGGCATCGTCTTCGGGGCTCCCGCGACCACGGTGCAGTACGCGACGAGCTTCCACTCCGCCCAAGCCGCTACCGCCGTCGTTGCGTTGGCCGCAGGGATCGCAAGCATCATGCTGCTCCCGAGAACCGGGCCCGCCCCAGCGGTCTGACGTTTCCAAAGTAAGGGCAGCCTTACTTATAATCGCAAGGTGCTTGGGCCAGGAGACATGGGGCACCTCGACAGACACGGCCCGGCGGCGCGGCGGCACTTCGCGGACGATGACGTGGGGCCCGGCTGGAAGGTGGTCGGTGCCGCGCGCTCGCTCGAGCGTCGCCTCGACGTTTCACTGACCGGGTTCCGCCAGCTCGGGCCGGACCGCCTCGACATGCGACCGCGGCCGCTCCCGGCGGTCACCGTCGTACTGGAGCTGGGCGACGACAGGTTGACCATCGACACCGTGGACGATCGGCACGAGATGCGCAGCCTGGTCGCCGGTGTCGGGCGG
>JBDIAG010000558.1:0-3586 GCA_039812305.1 Actinomycetales bacterium
GCTGGCCGTGGACTGCACCTCGGCGGGCCGGCCGGTGGATCTGCGCGGGGACGCCGCGGTCACCCTGACCGCCGACGAAGTAGTCCGGATCGACGACCTGCCGTGGGGATCCCGGTGCACGGTCACCGAGGATCTGGCGGCCGCCGGAAACCCCGTGCTGACCGTCGACCCGGTCGTGGTGGGTCGGGACGGTCAGCCGGTCGCGCGGGTGGTCGCGACGAACACCTACCGCGCGGCGACCCTGGTGCTGCGCAAGTCGATCGGCGACCCGGCCCGCGACGCGGACGGGAACCCGATCGTCTACGGTCCGTTCGGCTTCGCGGTGACCTGCACCCTCGACGGCGAGCCGGTCTACGCGGTGGGCCATTCCGCCGAGGACCCGATGACGGCCAGCTTCCGCAGCGGGGAGTCCGCCAGCTTCGCCGGCCTGCCGCCCGGCGCGCGGTGCACCGCCAGCGAGACCGATCCGGCCCAGGCCACCGGCACGACCTCGGCCGGCGTCACCGGCCGGGGAACCGCGGAGGAGACGCGGGTGACCGGCGGCCTGTCGATCGATCTCACCCTCACCCGGGACGACGGCGGAGCGGCCACCAACGAGGTCGAGTTCACCAACGCCTATCCCACCGGGGCCGTGCGGATCACCAAGATCGTCCAGGGGCGCTACGCGGATCAGCATCGCGATGCCGGATTCTCGATCCGGCTGCAGTGCACGGCGGAGGATCGCAGCGTCTACGACCGGACGATCCGGTTCGGTGCCGGACGACCGCTCACCGCCACGGTCGACCATCTGTACGTCGATTCGACCTGCCTGGTCACCGAACCCGACGACGGCGGCGCCACCAGCGTCGGCATCTCTCCCGGCGGCACCTTCCCGGTCACCGCGGGGTCGGCCACCGATCCGGTGCAGGTCACGGTGACGAACACCTTCGATCACCCTCGGCGCGGTGACCGGCCCGGCGTGGACCGGCCCACGGCGGGCAACCCCGGGCCGGGCGGCACCGGGAGCCAGCCGGGCACCGACCGGGCCGGCAGTCGCGGCCGGAATCCGTTGGCGCGCACCGGCACCGAGGTACTCGCCACGCTGGCGGTGGGCGCGCTCTGTCTCCTCGCCGGTGGTTCGATCGTCATCGCGAGGCGACGCAGACGCGGCCGGCCGTAGGTGGAGCGGAGACCGTCCCGGGCGTGCGCCGGGGCCGGTCTCCGCGCTCACACGGGCTCGACGATCACTCGGGGCTCGACGATCACACGGGCTCGACGATCACTCGGACTCGACCTTGGAGATCGCCAGCGGCATGGATCCAGTGTCGATCAGCGGATTGTCGTCCTGGCCGTCGACCAGAGCCTGCGCCTCGGCCACACTCAGCACCGTGGGGACCGACCCGAACAACGGCCGTCTCGCCGACTCGCGCATCGGTATCAGGGCGACTCCGGCGAGCACCGCGAAGAACATGACGTAGAACGCCGGCATGAAGGCATTGCCGGTGAGATCGATGAGGAGCTGGCTGATCAACGGTGTGGTCCCGCCGAACAGGGAGACCGCGATGTTCCAGGTCAGGCCCATCCCGCTGAAGCGTGACGGAGTCGGGAACAGGGCGGGCACCGTCGAGGCACAGATCGCCAGATAGAAGGCCGCCGGAATGGTGACCATGATCAGCGCGACGAACACCGCCCAGGTCTCGCCGATTCGCATGATGGCGAACGCCGGGAGCATCAGAACGAGCGTGGAGACAACGGCGATGGCGTAGATCGGCCGGCGGCCGATCCGGTCCGAGAGGGCTCCGATGAACGGCAGGCACAACGCCAGAACCACGAGCACCGGAACGGTTGCGACGGCGGCGCCGAGATTCGAGATGCCCACTTCCTTCTCCAGGTAGGTCGGCATGTAACTCGTGATCATGTACGACACGCTCATCGTCGCCGCCGCTATGGCCATCCCGATGAGCACCTCGCGCCAGTAGTAGCGCAGGATCCCGGTCAGACCGTGCCGGTAAAGGGGGTGATTCGGCTCGTACTCGACCTCTTCCTCGTCCTCGGCGGCCGCCTCGAAACTCGGCGTCTCGGGGATCCTCATCCGGAAGTAGATGGCGATGGCGCCCAACGGAATCGCCGTGAGGAACGGGATGCGCCAGCCGAAGTCGACCATCGCGGTGGGACCCCAGATCGAGGTCGTGACGACCGTGGTGAGAGCGACGATGGACGCGCCGGCCGCGAAACCCAGGTACGAGCCGACATCGAGCAGGGAGGAGAAGAAGCCGCGACGGTTGTCCGGCGAGAATTCGGCGACGTACGTGGTCGCCCCGGCGTATTCGCCGCCGGTGGAGAAACCCTGCACCATCTTGAGCAGATAGAGCGGGACGATCACCCAGAGGCCGACCTGGCCGGCTGTCGGGAGCATCCCGATCAGGGCGGTGGAGGCGGCCATGATGGCCATCGTGAAGAACAGCACCCGCTGCCGGCCGATCCGATCGCCGATGGGGCCGAGGATCATGCCGCCCAGCGGACGCACCAGGAACGACACGGCGAACCCGAGGAGGGTCACCAGAAGGCCGGTGGATTCGTCCATGCCCTCGGTGAAGATGACCGTCATCGTGACCGCGAGATAGCCGTAGATACCGAAGTCGAACCATTCCATGAAGTTGCCGACGATCGCGCCGCGGAGCGCGGTCTTCATCCCCGACGGGTGGACGATGATGCAGTCGTCGACTCTCAATCTTCGGGCAATGCTCGGTCGATGCTTCTTGGGGTGACCATCTTCCACGTTGGGCATCGCGTCCTTCTCTCTCGTGTCGGGCCATGGACGAGGCCGGGCCGACGACTGATGCGACCGGCCGACACCTGGATGTGGACGAGGTCCGCAATGGTCCGAGATCGACCTCGATATCCACGCCGGCCATGACTACAGCCACGGGACGGCCACTTCAGACCGTCTCTGGCATGCAAGATACCGTAGGGCAGGCCATCATGGGTGTCAACGATTTCTTACTTTCATTCCGCAATGAGCGTCAGTTCCAGACCGTGCGCTCCTTCGACATTCGAGATAAAGCGCTGCGATATAACGATTCTCACCGAGAGGACTTGGACTACCAGGGAAGCGGAGGGACCGGTGCCTGGGAGTGACGACTCCCGCCAGGTGCCCGAAACCTTCTCGATCCTCCTCCATCTTGCATGCAAGAGAGGCCGGCTGCGGCCCCCGGTCGGGCTCCGCGGTTCGGGGGTCACGCCCATCGCGGCCCGCAGCCACGGGTGAAGCCGGCGCGGCCGGCGGCCCACGTGTCCGGCGAGCACGGACCGTGACGTTTCCTCCTTTTGGGTGGCCATCCCGGCGAACCGTGTCGTTCCCCCTTCAGCACGGCACATCCGGCATCCGATCACCTGTCCCATGCGTCGCATCCGCCACTTCAGTCGAGCTGGGACACGGCGGCTCGGCCCCGCCGCCGCACGAACGCCGGGCCGCACCCGCAGGCGCGCCGGTGCGCTGACGGTCCTCGCCGTCGCCATCGCGGCCGTCACGGTCTCCGGCGCGGCGCCGGACGCGGCGGCGGCGACCGAGGAGATCCCCGTCCCGTCCACCGGCGTCATCCAGTTG
>JBDIAG010000559.1:0-3583 GCA_039812305.1 Actinomycetales bacterium
AGCTGAATTCACCGGCTGCGCCCGGGTAGGTGACGTACGCCTGCTCGTTGACAACCAAGCGCTTTAGCATCGTTTCCACCTTCAGTATGTCCGTTGCGCTGGGTGCCGTTGTGGTGTACTTGAAGGTCGGCAGACCAACGAACGCCCGCTGTTGGCCGATGCCATAGATGATTTCTAGGCTCTGGATCATGTTGGCGCGTGGCCAGCATGGTTCCAGCCAGCCCAGCCCCTCCCACGATCCACGGTCGGAGCCACCGACGAAGTGGAGCAACCGCTCAATCTCGACGGGCGCGTACTTCAGGCCCGTGTTGGGGTCGATCTGGATCATGGCCTTGTGGCCACCGTTCTCGTCGATGAGCCACTGGTCGATGGTCTCCTGTCGGCGAATCGCTAGTTTGCGCAGGCCGACCATCCCGTCCTTGTACGGCATGGCGGCAGCCCGCTACCTGCACGAGAACGGCCTGACCGAGGCCGACATCGCGGAGGTCGCGGTGGCGAACCAGAAATGGGGGGTGCATCACCCGCACGCAGCCAAGGCCCGCTTCGGTGAGATCGACGTGGACAAGGTGCTCTCCTCGCCGTACGTGTCGAGCCCGCTGCGCCGGTGGATGTGCTCCACCTGGGGCGGCGGTACCGGCGGCGCGCTCGTCGTGACATCGCCCGACAACGTCAAGGCCGGGCAGGAGGCGGTGTACCTCACCGGCTATGGAACCGCCACGACCCACGAGTACATGACCGACCGCATGAACATGCGAACGGCGCCGTTCCCGTCGATGGCCGGAACGTACCCGGGGATGATTCCCACCGCGACGGTCGAGGCGGCTCGTCAGGCATTCGAGATGGCCGATGTGGGTCGCGACGACATCGACATGGTCGAGATCTCGGCGAACTTCGCGCACATGGGCCCGATCATCCTGGAGGATCTCGGCTTCGCCTCCCGGGGGAAGGGTGTCGAGATCTATCGCTCCGGGCGGAGCGGCGTCGATGGTGACCTACCGGTCGACACCAACGGCGGTTGGCTCTCCTTCGGCCAGCCCGGCATCTCCTGCAACATGGACACGATGGTGGAGGCGGTGAGACAGCTGCGCGGGATCCCCCTCGGTCTGCCTCCGAGGAAGAAGCCCTCGACGGTGCTGGTGCAGGGCGCGGGAGGCATGCTCGCCGCCGGCACCGTACTTGTCTTTACGACCGATAAGGGCGGCATCTGATGTCGAATCTCAACGAATGGCCGCAGCCGCACCGCCTGATGGACGCCGAACCCTATTGGGCCGCACTGCAGGAGGGTCGGCTGACCTTCCCGCGCTGCGACGACTGCGCCGAGGCCGTCTGGCCGCCGCGCAAGTACTGCCCCAACTGCCACAGCGCGGCATTGACCTGGCAGGAGTCGGGGGGCCGCGGAACGATCTACTCGTTCAGCGTCGTCCATCGCGGGCCCACACCGGTGTGGGCGGCCATCGCCCCCTACACCGTCGGCTATGTGCTGATGGACGACGGCTACACCCTGTTCGGTCAGATCGAGGGCGATCCCGACGAGGTTGCGATCGACAAGCCGGTGACCGTCCGGTTCGTCCAGCGCGGAGAGCAGAAGCTGCCGGTGTTTCAGCTGGCCTGAGACGGACCACACGTCCGCAGGAGAAAGGGGTAACGATGCCCGGTCCACTCGAGGGCATTCGGATTCTCGATTTGACGTCCAACTTCATGGGACCGTTCGCCACCTTGCTGCTCGCGGACATGGGCGCCGAGGTGATCAAGGTCGAGTCGCCGACCGGGGACACGTCCCGCGGGGTCGGACCCTCCCGGCACCCCGGCATGGCCGCGATCTTTCTCCATCTGAACCGGAACAAGCGGTCCGTCTGCATCGACCTCAAGACCGAACACGGCAAGGCCGCGGTCCGCCGGATGGCCGCCGACTCCGATGTGCTGCTGTCGAGCATGCGGCCGTCCGCGCTGGACCGGCTGGGTCTGTCCTACGAGGAGCTCTCCACGGCCAACCCACGCCTGGTCTACTGCTCCATGTACGGGTTCGGTCAGGGCGGTCGCTATGCCAGCAAGCCCGCCTACGACGATCTGATCCAGGCCGCGGTCGGTCTTCCCTACCTGCAGAGCAAGAAGATCGGTGAGCCGAAGTACGTCTCGTCCGCCATCGCCGACCGGGTCGTCGGCATGTACGGCGCGGTGGCGATCGCGTCCGCCCTCGTCGGGCGCGAACGAACCGGCGTGGGTCAGAAGGTCGACGTGCCGATGTTCGAGGCGTTCGCCCAGTTCACCATGGGCGACCACCTGTACGGGCACTCGTTCATTCCCTCCATCGGCACGTCGGGCTACGCCCGCATGATGAGCCCGGATCGCAAGCCCTACCGGACTCTGGACGGCTATGTCTCGGTCACGGTCTACGAGGACAAGCACTGGCATCGATTCTTCGATCTCGCCGGGCGTCCGGAGATGAAGGAGGATCCCCGGTACGCCACGATCGCCGGCCGAACCGCGAACATCGACTATCTCTACGGGTTCGTGGCCGAGACGCTGGCGACGAAGACGGCGGCGGAATGGGTCGCATTGCTCGAGGACGCCGACATTCCGGTGATGGAGATGAATACCCCGGAGAAGCTGCTCGAGGATCCGCATCTGGCCGATGTCGGGTTCTGGGTGGAGCAGGAGCATCCCACCGAGGGACTCATCCGCCAGATGGCGATCCCGCACACGTGGAGCGGCGGACAGCCGGAGTTGCGGTATCCGGCGCCACGGCTCGGTGAGGACTCCGCGGCAGTGCTCGCCGAATACGGCTTCACCGACGCGGAGATCGACGACCTCAGGGACGAGGGCGTGATCCGCGAGCCGCTTGCGGAAAGAGCCCAGACATGAGCGAGCCCAGGTCGTGCAGCGGTCCCCTTGCCGGGATCCGGGTGCTGGAGCTCGGCGGCGTCGGCCCAGGCCCCTTCGCGTGCATGCTCCTCGCCGATCTGGGCGCCGAGGTGGTGCGCATCGACCGGCCGCCGGCCGGTTACGACGGCGGCGTGCCGGTCGACAATCGCTTCAACCTGTTGCAGCGCGGCAGACGCAGCGTCGCCCTCGACCTGAAGCAGGAGGCGGCCAAGGACGTGGTCCTGCGACTGGTCCGGGATGCGGACGTGTTGGTCGAGGGGTTCCGTCCCGGAGTCGCCGAGCGTCTCGGGCTCGGTCCGGACGACTGCCTCGAGGTGAACCCCCGGCTCGTCTACGGGCGGATGACCGGATGGGGGCAGCAGGGCCCGCTGGCTGCGGACCCCGGCCACGACATCAACTACATCTCCCTGAGCGGGGTACTGGCGGCCGTCGGTGAGGCGGACGGCCCGCCGGTGATCCCGCTCAACCTCGGTGGCGACTTCGGTGGCGGATCGCTGTATCTCGTGATGGGCGTGCTCTCGGCCCTGGTGGAGCGGCAGAGCTCCGGCCGCGGCCAGGTGATCGACGCGGCGATGGTCGACGGCTCGGCCTCGCTCACCACGTTGTTCCACGGCCTCATCGCGTCCGGCTACTGGCAGGATCAGCGCGGGGTGAACCGGCTCGACTCCGGAGCGCCCTGGTACAACGTCTACGCCACGGC
>JBDIAG010000560.1:0-3559 GCA_039812305.1 Actinomycetales bacterium
CTGACCCCGCAGTGCTGGTTCCTGCAGTGCTGGTTCCTGCGTCGACCAGGGGGCGATCGGCCCTTGGGGGCACCGCTGAAGGGCGGATTGCCCCCTGGTCGCTGAGCTTGCGATTAAGCCCCTCTTAACCGGCTAATCGAGTTATCTGTTTCCAGCGACACGCTGCGGTGTGTGGGGTTGTTGACTTGATGGTGAGACGTCTGACATACCTATATCTCATGACGGAACAACGGGTTGCTGGTCAGTTGCGGGCGGTGCAACGTGACGGGCGATGGCGACTGGACGGTGACTGCCTGGCGGACGTGCAGCTGATCAACGAGTTCCTCGGGTACGTCGCCGACCGCGGCTACTCACCACGCACGGAGCGGGCGTACGCGTTCGACCTGCTCGCGTTCGGCCGCTGGCTGCTCGATCAGGACCTGACCCTGAGTGAGGTGAGCACGGACGTGCTGCTGCAGTTCCTGAGCTTCTGCCGGGGCGTGGCCCTGCCCGGCCAACCGGGCGGCAATGTGGTCCCGCTACGGACCGGCCGGTCGAGCGGGTACGCACCGGCCACGATCAACCGACGACTCGCGGCGATCTCCGGGCTGTTCGGGTACCGACAGATGCGCGACCCGGACCTGCCCAGCCCGGTGCCCCGCACGGCCGCCGCGAGGAGAGCAACCCCGGCGCAACGGGCCGGTCTGCTGGCGCATCTGGATCGCCCGAAGTCCCGGTCCCGGCTGCGGGTGCGTGAGCCGCGACGCCTGCCGCGCGGGCTGGATCGGCAGGAGACGACCGCGTTGCTGGCCAGCTTCCGCACCGACCGGGATCGGGCCATCGCCGGGCTGATGCTGTTCAGCGGGCTGCGCTCGGCCGAGGTGCTGGGCCTGAGCGTGCGTGACGTGGACATCCCCACCGGCTGGGTGCGAGTGACCGGCAAGGGCGACAAGGAACGCCGGGTACCGCTGGACCCGGACGTCGCCGGGCTGATTCAGACCTACCTGCTGGCCGAGCGGCCAGAGTCTGACAGCACCAGCCTGTTCCTGGTCGCCAAGGGCCCGCGCCGCGGGCAGCCGCTGACCGCGGCTGGGCTGCGAACCGTGTTCCGCTACCACCGGGAGCGGGCCGGGGTGCCGGCCGGGCACCCTCACGCCTTGCGGCACTCGTTCGGCACCGCGCTGGCCGAGGCCGGCGTGGACCTCGCCGTGCTGCAGGCACTGCTCGGCCACGATCACGTGGACTCCTCCGCTGCCTACATCCATCTCGCGCCGGCGCACGTACGCGCCTCCTACGATGCTGCCCGCGCCCGCCAACGCGCCCAGTAGCGTCCCCGGACCGGACGCCCTGCTGGCCGGCTACCTGCAGGCCCTGGCCGAGCGCGGCGCCGGGAACCGCTCGTTCACCACGGGTGCGCAGTCGTTCCTGCGCCGTTGGCCCGACCCGCGGCAGTGGGCGGCGCGGCCGCTGGCAGCGCGGCTGACGATGTGGTCCTCCACCCGCCCGTTCATCAACTACCTGATGCTGTCCGGGCACCTGCAGCCCGGCTACGACTACCTGCTTGAGCGGAAGCTGCCTGCGATCCTGCGCGAGGCGAGGACCGGCCCGATGGCCGGCGACCTGGACCGGTTCCTGACCGCGGCCGGCACGCTCGGATTCACCGACAAGACCGCGGCGGGCATGGCCAGCCAGGTGCTGATGCGGATGCTGATCCAAACCGGGCGGCGCCTGGACCGGCTGACCGAGGTCGATCTGGCGGAGTTCGAGGAGGCGATCGGCGAACGGGAGGATGCACACCAGCATCGGTTCAAGCACTACCGCACCGCGCTGGCCGCGACTCGCACCGTGCTCTACCACCTCGGCTGCCCGGTCGCAGCGCCGGTGAAGAACTGTGCGCACCTGCGCTGGCCGACCGGGCGACACTTCGCCGGCGTGCCCGAACCGATCGCCACCTCGCTGGCGCGCTACCTGCAGTGCGCGGCCGGCACCCGCACCGCGGGAACCGTCGAGGCCATCGGCTGCCGGCTGGGACACTTCGCCCGGATGGTCGCCGGCTTCGACCCCACGCTCACCTCGTTGTCGGGACTGGACCGGCAACGGCACATCGAGCCCTATCTGGCCGCCAACGCGGCCGCGATCAACCCGCACACCGGCGCGACTCTGTCAGCCTCCGAACGCCGCAGCCGCATCCTGACCGTCGGCCGCATGATCGACGACGTGATCGAGTGGGGCTGGGACGAGGCACCGGCAAGGCGGTTGATCTTCCCGCGTGACGTCCCCCGGCTGCCCCGGCCGCTGCCGCGGTACCTGCCCGCCGACGCCGACCGGCGCCTGACCGCCGCTCTGCACGCCTCCCAGCACCGACTGCGCGCCGACGCGCTGCTACTGCTGCGCGCCACCGGTATGCGCATCGGGGAGCTACGTGATCTCGAGCTGGACTGCGTGCACGAGGTCCCCGGCGCCGGGGCCTGGCTCAAGGTGCCACTGGGCAAGCTGGACAGCGAACGGATGGTGCCCATCGACGAGGAAACCCTCGCCCTGCTCGACCGGATCGTGCAGCACCGCTCGCCGGGACGACCCCTGCCACACCCACGCACCGGCAAACCCGTCGACTTCCTCCTGACCTACCAGGGCCGCCGGATCTCGGTCGACACACTACGCGCCGAACTCGCCCGCGCCGCAAAGGAAGCCGGCCTGGACGGGGCGACCCCGCACCAGCTGCGGCACACCTACGCCACCGCGCTGATCAACTCCGGAGTGTCGCTGCAGGCCCTGATGGCGCTACTGGGACACGTCTCGGCCGAGATGAGCCTGCGCTACGGCCGACTCTTCGACGCGACCGTACGCGCCGACTACGAGAAGGCACTCACCCTGGCCAAGTCCCGCCTCGGCCCGGTCCTGCCCGAACGCACCCAGCTGCCGCTAACCGGCGTCACCGGCGGCAGCGAGCACTGGCAGCAGGCGCCGCTGATCAAGGCCCGGCTGGCCGGCGGCTACTGCCTACGCACCGCAGCCCAGGGGCCCTGTGCGTACGCCAACATCTGCGAGCACTGCCCCAACCTGCGCACCGACGCGACGTTCCTGCCGATCCTGGCCGCGCAACGCACCGACGCCGCGGCCCTGGCCGCCGACGCCCAGGCCCGAGGCTGGGGCGCCGAGGCCGCCCGCCACACCGCCCTCGTCGAACAACTCGACCGACTCATCACCCAAGGACACGGTGCATGAGCAGCAACCGCACGGAACGCGTCGAACAAGCCTGCCGCGACCTGATCACCACAGGCGAACCCATCACCTTCGACGCCGTCGCCGAACAGGCCGGCATCGCACGCGCCACCCTCTACCGACACCCGGAACTGCGCGCCCTGATCGAAGAACACCGCCAGCGGGCCCGCGAAGCACTCACCCTCACCGGCCTGACCGTGCAGATCGACCAACTCCGCCACGCCCTCGAAGCCGTCGCCGCCAACGTCCGCCGCCACGAAGAACAACTGCGCCGACTCTCCCGAACCGCCCACAACACGAAATAGCGCCAGTTCCAACCAAACCGCCCCAGTACACCGAGGCAAGATTAGCCGGATAA
>JBDIAG010000561.1:0-3557 GCA_039812305.1 Actinomycetales bacterium
GCCGGGCCAACCGGTGCCGGGCCAACCGGTGCCGGGCCAGCCAGCGCCAGGCCAACCAGCGCCAGGCCAACCAGCACCGTGCCGACCAGCGCCGGGCCAGCCAGCACCAGGCCAACCAGCACCGCCCCAACCTGCGCCAGGCCAACCAGCACCAGGCCAGTCAGCGCCGGGCCGGGTGGCCCAACGTCTCGGGCGCCGCGACCATGCCAGGTGCCCCGTCACCATTTCCGGCACGTCGGTTCGCCCTACTTGTGCCGCTTGACCCCTCCCCGCGCCAGCACAGGGCGACCACGGCGGCTCGACAACCCGCGAGCGGTGACCTTGCGTGCCCAATGGCAGCGTTGTGCACGTCGTTGCGCAACCGTTCAGCACGGATCGCGGCCAGTCGGCGCCGGGGGCGGTGGCCCGGCCCACCCCAGCGCCCGGCACCAGGCGCCGGCGTACAGGGCGCCAGGCGACCCGGTGCACCGGGGACGCGAGGGACCGTGATGGCTCCCTCGCGCCGGCGCGGGCCGGGTGCCATCGTGGGGTCCATGAACTCCCCACCCGACTCCGGCGACGACCGCGGGGAGTCCGACGCCCAGCGCGCGGACCGCAACTGGAACGAACTGCTGCAGGAGCTGCGGGTCTCCCAGACCGGCATCCAGCTGCTGAGCGGCTTCCTCATGGTGTTGCCGTTCCAGTCGCAGTTCGCCACCCTCGACACCGCCCAGCGCCGGGCGTACCTGCTGGCGCTGGCCATGTCGATCCTGGCGGTCGGCCTGTTCGTGGCTCCGGTGATCATCCACCGGCTGCTGTTCCAGCTGCATCGCAAGGCCTGGCTGGTCCACACCGGGCACCTGCTCGCCCTCGGCGGTCTGGCCTGTGCCGCGGCCGCGATCGTCACCGTGGTCTGGCTGATCTTCGGCATCGTCCTCGGCCGGACCTCCGCGCTGGTCAGCCTCCTGACCGCGCTGGCCTTCTTCGGCGTCGTCTGGGTGGCCCTGCCACTGGCCACCCGGCGCCGGCACAACCGGTTCTGACCGCCGGGCTCACTCCTCGGGCTTGGAACGCACGCCGGCGTCGCGGGCCACCTGGTCGGCGAGTTCGAGACCGGCACCGGCGTAGACGTTGAAGGCGGTGTCGACGCCGTGCTCCTTGGCCCAGAGGACCTCGTCCTCGAAACGGGCGACCGCGGCCACCTTGCCGGTGAATCCGCTCTCCCGCAGACACTCCAGCGCGGTGATGTTGGCACCGTGGCGGGCCATCGCCAGCACGGCGATCCGCACCGAGTCGCTGCGGGTCAGCCGGTTCCAGAAGTCCAGGTCGGTGGCGTCGCCCTCGATCACGTGGCGTCCCTGCTTGCTCTGCCAGGCGACCCGGGGCCCGTCGTAGTCGACGCCGATCACCCGCAGGTCGTAGGTCTCGGCCAGCCGGTCGTAGGCGGCCACCCCGACCCGGCCCATGCCGATCACGACCACCTCGGCGTCACCGGCGTCCGCCGGCAGCTCCTCCGGGTGCAGCTTGCTGACGTCCTTCTCCGGCAGCCGGGTCGCCAGCTTCTCGACCACCATGTGGCCCTTGCCGTTGAGAACCGCGGAGAAGACGAAGCTCAGCGCGACCGCGATGGAGATCTCGACCAGCCATTTCTGCTCGAGCATCTGGGCCGAGACTCCGACCGAGACGACGATCAGCCCGAACTCGGAGTAGTTCATCAATCCGAGGCTGCCCAGGATCGAGGTCCGGTTCCGCAGGCCCATCAGGGTGAGCAGGCCGATGTAGCCGAGCGCCTTGAACGGCAGCATCAGCACCATCAGCACGGCCAGCGTGACCGTCGGCAGGTCGGGCAGACCGGTCAGCCCGATCGAGACGAAGAAGCCGACCAGCAGCAGCTCCTTGATGTGGAAGAGGGAGCGCGCCAGCTCGGAGGAGGCGGGGTGGGAGGCCAGCAGGACGCCCATCGTCAGGGCGCCGAGGTCGCCCTTGAGGCCGACCATGGTGAACAGCGCGTACCCGGGCACCAGGGCCATCACCACGCCGAACAGGGACTGCATCTCGCCGTGGCCCAGCTTGCCCCAGATCCGCCGGAGCATCCGGGTCAGCGGCCAGAGCAGCACCAGACCCAGCGCCCAGGGGCTGGGCAGGTGGCCGCTGGTGGCGGTCAGGAAGATCACCGCGGCGATGTCCTGCATGACCAGGATGCCGATCGCCACCCGCCCGTACAGCGCGTGGGACTCGCCTCGTTCCTCGAGCACCTTGACGACGAAGACCGTGCTGGAGAAGGAAAGGGCGAAGGCCAGCAGGGCGATGGTCTTCAGATCCTGCCCGCTCAGCATCGAGATGCCGATGACCGCGCCGGCCATCAGGGCGACGCTGCCCAGCGCCACGCTGAGAACCAGATGCGTCGTCGCGGTCAGCCACACCTCGCGACGCAGCAGCATCCGGATGTCGAGCTTGAGGCCGATGCCGAAGAGCAGCAGCGTCACGCCCAGATCCGCCAGGATCTCCAGTTCGGGCAGATGCTCGACATGCATCCAGTTCAGGACGAAGCCCGCGGCCAGGAAGCCGACCAGCGGAGGCAGCCGCGCCACCATCGCAAGCCCACCGAGAGCAAAGGTCACAACGAGATAAGTGGCCACGACGGTCACAGGGAGGATCCTTCCGGTCTGCCGGCCCGATGGTCCATTCTTCCGGACAACCAGTATTCCGGAACACCGGGGCGCGCGGGAGAGGAATCCCGCCGGTGGAGAATGTGCCCATGCCGGAAGGAGACAGCGTTCTCAGGACGGCCCGCCAGCTGGACGCGCTCACCGGCGGAACCCTCCGCAGAGCCGAACTGCGCTGGCCCTCCGCGGCCGGCGTCGATCTGACCGGACGCCGCGTCCTCGGCACCCGCAGCGTCGGGAAGCACCTGTTGACGCGGTTCGACCGCCTCGGCGCCCGGCCCGCGCTGACCCTGCACTCCCACCTGCGCATGGACGGCTCGTGGCGCGTCCGGCGCGCCGGCTCGCGCGCCGTGCCCGGCCCGCGCAGTCCCGTCCGGGCGGTGCTGGAGACCGACGACTGGCTCGCGGTCGGCTTCAGCCTCGGCATGCTGGACGTGGTCCGCACCGAACACGAGGACCGGCTGATCGGCCATCTCGGCCCGGACGTGCTCGGCCCGGGCTGGGACGCGGAACGGGCGCTCGAGAGACTGCTCGGCAGCCCGTCCCGGCCGATCGGCGACGCGCTGCTGGACCAGCGCATGCTGGCCGGGCTGGGCACCTACTGGGTCTCCGAAGCGCTCCACCTGCACGGGATAGCGCCCACGACCCAGGTCGGCGAGGTGGCCGGACGGGACGCCCTGCTGCCCCTGCTGACGGCGTTGCCCGGCATGCTCGGTGTGCCGCGGCGCCCCGAGCCTCTCGTCTACGGCCGGCGCGGCGGCCGGTGCCGGCGGTGCGGCGGCCGGGTGGACAAGGTCCGCGTGGGCTCGCCCCCGTCCGCCAGGGACCTCTTCCGGTGCGACGGCTGTCAGGGTGCGACAGGACATTGACGCTGCCGTGACGGTTCCGGCGGACCCTCAGCGATGAATCGGG
>JBDIAG010000562.1:0-3555 GCA_039812305.1 Actinomycetales bacterium
GTCCGGCCGGTCGGCACATGAACGGTCAGGCGACGGCCGGGCCGGTCGCCGGTGGCGCGGGCGAACCTGGGTTGGTCAGCCGCCGTAGCGGCGATTGCGCCCGGCGTAGTCGCGCAGGGCGCGCAGGAAGTCGACCCGGCGGAAGTCCGGCCAGTAGGCCTCGCAGAAGTAGAACTCGGAATGGGCGCTCTGCCACATCAGGAAACCGGACAGGCGCTGCTCGCCCGAGGTGCGGATCACCAGGTCCGGATCCGGTTGGCCCTTGGTGTAGAGGTGGGCGGCGATGTGATCGACGTCGATCACCTCCGCCAGCTCCTCCATCGTGGTGCCCTTGGCGGCCGCGTCGGCGATCAGCGCGCGCACCGCGTCCGCGATCTCCTGTCGTCCGCCGTACCCGACCGCCACGTTGACGTGCAGGCCGCTGACGTGCCGGGTCGCCTGCTCGGCGTCGCGCAGGTTGTCCGCGAGCCAGCCCGGCAGCAGATCCAACGAGCCGACCGGGTTCACCCGCCAGCGCCCGGCCTGGGCCAGCCGGCCGACGGCGTCGTCGATGATCTCCAACAGCGGGGTCAGTTCGGCCGAGGGACGGTTGAGATTGTCGGTGGAGAGCATCCACAGCGTGACGACGCCGACCCCGACCTCCTCGCACCAACCGAGGAATTCGAAGATCTTGTCGGCGCCGGCGCGATGCCCGTGCGCGGTATCCCCACCGGCCTGTTTCGCCCAGCGACGATTGCCGTCCAGCATGATGCCGACATGGTGCGGAACGGTCTCTGGATCGAGGCCGGACCGCAGTCGCCGCGTGTACAGCGGATACAGCGGGTTGGGCGCGCGCATGGACTCCTTCCCGTTGCAGACACGATGTGACGATCCGGACGGGATCCGACCGGGGACGTCAGGCTACTCCTCCGTATGCCTCCGGGTGCGGAGAACCGGCAGTCGCGTAACCGCGCTCGCCCTCAGGGCGCCACCGCCGCCGCCGGCACCGCCCCGTAGACCGCGAGCGAGATCCCGACGTAGTGGGCGGTGAAAGCCGCCACCGTGAACGCGTGGAAGATCTCGTGGAAGCCGAACCAGCGCGGGGACGGGTTGGGGCGCTTGAGCGCATAGACCAGGCCGCCCACGGTGTAGAGGACGCCGCCGATCACCACCAGACTGAGCACGACCGGACCGCCGTGCCGCGCGAAATCCGGAAGGTAGAGCACGGCTGCCCACCCGAGCAGGATGTACGCCGGGGTGTAGAGCCACCGGGGAGCGCCGATCCAGAACACCCGGAACAGCACCCCGAGCAGGGCCCCGGCCCAGACCAGCCAGAGCAGCATGGTGCCCTTGGACTCCGGCAGCAACAGGATGGTCAGCGGCGTGTAGGAGCCGGCGATGATCAGGAAGATGTTCGAGTGGTCGAACCGCTTGAGGAACGCGGCGGTGCGAGGCGACCAGTTGCCCCGGTGGTAGAGGGCGCTCGTGCCGAACAGCAACGCCGCGGTCGTGCCGAAGACCGCAGCGCCGACCCGGGCCGGTGTGCTCGGCGCGAGCACCACCAGCACGATCGAGGCGGCGGTCACCAAGGGGAAGGCGCCGGCATGCAACCACCCACGCAGCTTCGGCTTGACGACCTTCGCGAGTTCGCGAGCGCGGTCGGCGCCCTCTGCGACGGCTTCTCCGACTTCGAGGGCGAAATCGCCGATCTGATCACGACGGTTGCGGCTCATGAGTCCATCCTAACCTACGGCACCGTAAGTTACGTGACCGTAGGGTGAAGATCTGCCGGACGAAGCGCGAATGGGGCGTCCAAGAGTGGGGGCCATTTGACGACGTTACTGGAGGAACCCGGCCCAGTTCGAGACCCGCGATTCCACCTGGCGAGCAATTGGAACGGATCGGCTGCCTCACTCGCCACTTACCAGCACTCACTGATATGTTCTGACAAAGGCTGAGCGGCCGGAACTCGTTACGATCGAGCACGCCTTTGGTAGGGACCCCAGCAACCCGTGGTGAAGGAGAATCATGAGCATCGTCGTCGCTGCCCGCGGCAACCGGGAGGGCGCCTACGCCCTCGTCGCAGCCGTGGCCGAGGCCAAGCAACCCGGCACAGACCTGATCGCGGTCAACCTCGGCCACCAGGCGCTGGATCTGTCGAACCTCGACACCGAAGGCGTGAACGTGACCGTCGTCGACGGTCAGGACGGGGACGCGGCCGAGAACATCTTCGCCGCCATCTCCGAGCACAAGGCGTCCCGCCTGATCATCGGCGTCAAGCACCGCACGCCGGTCGGCAAGGCCTTCCTCGGCAGCCTGAGCCAGGATCTGCTGCTGAACAGCCCGGTTCCGGTGCTGGCCGTCAAGCCGAACATCGAGGCGAGCTCGTCGTTCATCAAGGTGGATGCACCGATCCGCCCCGTCACCGGCTGAGACGAGTGATCTGTGCGGGACGCTCGGTTGGCGTGACCGAGTAGTCCCCGATTGACCAGATATGTGCCCGCTGGCCGGTGATCGCCGGTCAGCGGGCGCATACGTGGTCAGTGTGCGATCAAGCGGTTGCGTCGCCGGCCGAAGGCGCGTGTCAGTGCCGCTGAGCGCGTGCCTCGGCTCACTCTCGACGGCGACCTGGCGCGCCGGATCGCTGTCCCCACTTTGAGCATGCCATCGCCGGCCGGGACCGCCGTCCGCGGCTGGAACCACTCTCCGGGCTGAGTACACGCCGGCTGAGTCCGTCGGCCGCGGCTGAACCCGCTGATGAACGTGGGCCGGAATGGGTCACTCCGCCGCGCGCAGGTCCACCCGCATGTCGACCTGTCGGGCCAGATCCCGCGGATCGCCGGTCGGCGCCGAGCAGACGTGGCCGCGACAGAGATACGCAAGCCCGTCACCGCCCTTGCCGGCCAATAGCGCCGGGCGCTGTGCCCCCTCGAGGCCACGCAGGACGACGAGACCGGGTGCCGCCCCGGCCAGGGCCACGCGATGCAGTCGCGCGGTCAGCTCGGATTCGCCGAGCACCGCCACTTCCCTCGGCCCGTCCAATGCCGCCTCGGCCACCGCCAGCCCCGCGCCGATGAAGCGCGGCGCCGTCCGAGCCAGCGCGGAGGCCGTCCCGAGCGCGCGCTCGGCCAGATCGCGCAAGTCCGACCGTCCAGTGATAGCGGCCAGGCCGAGAGCGGCCGCCGCGGCCGCCGACGTGCCCGAGGGATAGGCATTGTCGGTGGCGTCCGCGACCGGCGCGAGCCGGCCGACCCGTGGGTCGAGATCTCGGGCGCCCTGATCGGTCAGGGCACCGTCCTCGCCGGTGAACTCCTGCTGGATCAGGTCGAGCAGACTCTCGGCCTGGGTCGCATAGTCGTTCTCACCGGTCACTCCGGCCAGCACCAGGAGCGCCTCGGCGAAGGTCGCCAGGTCCTCCAGCACCGCCGGGGCATTGCTCACCCGGCCCTGCCGGCTGACTCGCCGCCACCTCCCCGGCTCCGCCTGGTGAAGAGCGAGAAGGGTGGTCGCGCAGCGGGTCGCCGCCTCGATCAGATCCGGACGGCCGAGCGGCGCGCCCGTCTCGGCCAGCGCCAT
>JBDIAG010000563.1:0-3551 GCA_039812305.1 Actinomycetales bacterium
ACCAGCGCCAGGCCAACCGGCACCGTGCCGACCAGGGCCGGGCCAACCAGCACCGTGCCGACCGAAGCCGGGCCAACCGGCACCGTGCCGACCAGAGCCGGGCCGACCAGCGCCGTGCCAACCGGTGCCGGCCAGCCAGCGCCGGACCAACCAGCGCCGCGCCAACCAGTACCGCCCCAACCAGCACCGCCCCAACCAGCGCCAGGCCAACCAGCGCCGTGCCGACCAGCGCCGGGCCGCGTGGCCCAGCGTCGCGGGCGCCGCGACCATGCCGGGTTGTCCCGTCGCCATTCCGGCACGTCGGTTCGCCCTGCTTGTGCCGCTTGACCCCTCCCCCGCCAGCACACAGGGCGACCACGGCGGCTCGACAACCCGCGAGCGGTGGCATTGCGTGCCCAATGGCAGCGTTGTGCACGTCGTTGCGCAACCGTTCAGCGCGGATCGCGGCCATTCGGCGCCGGGGGCGGTGCCCCGGCCCTGATGCCGTTCTCGAGCCGGGATGAAAGGCTGGGCGCGGACAGGCGCTCTCGGACACGATGGGGTGAACTGGTGGGCCACGTCCGCGTCCCCACGCACCCATACCGCCGAAACGGCCCCTGAGGCTATGCGGCCCGCCGAAGGAGATCTCATGTCCATGGTCCGCACCGTGTCGTCCCAGGTGACCGCCGCCGTCAGCGAGCCCGCCGAGATCGTGTTCTCGGTCGCGGTCGCGGACGGTCCGGCGATCGACGACGAGCAGGTCAGCCTCACCGTGGACGGCGATCAGGTGCCCTTCGAGGAGGTCGCGGCAGGGGACGGCGGCCGGTTGCATCTGGTCCGCGACTGCCCGGTCGGCAACCTCCAATTCGACTACGCCGCAAGGGTGACCGGGCGGACCGAGCCGGCGTCCGGATCCGCGCTGCAGCAGATCGTCTACCAGCGGCCGAGCCGTTACAGCGACTCCGACCTGCTCGCCCCGACTGCCCGCGCCGTGTTCGTCAACGACGGCACCCGGCAACTGATGCAGGACGTGACCTCCTGGGTGGGCACCCAACTGGCGTACGTGAGCGGCTGGTCGCGGCCCACCGACGGGGCGGTGGAGACGCTACTGGCGCGCCAGGGCGTCTGCCGCGACTTCGCCCATCTCGTGGTCGGATTGTTGCGAGCGCGCGGCGTGCCGGCCCGACTGGTCTCGGTGTACGCGCCGGGGCTGTACCCGATGGACTTCCACGCGGTGGCCGAGGCCTATCTGGACGGCAGCTGGTACGTCCTGGACGCGACCTCGCTGGCTCCCCGGCAGAGCATGCTGCGGATCGCCACCGGCCGCGACGCCGCCGACACCGCCTTCATGACGGTGCACTCCGGACGGGTGGACCTCACCGGCGTGCAGGTCGGGGCGGTCGTCGACCCGGACCTGCCCGTCGACGACGCGCAGCAACTGGTCTGCCTCGGCTAACCCAGACAGCGTTAGGTGATGCACAGTGCGTCGTATCTGACGCGGTGTGCCGCACATAACACGTTGCGCATCCCAGGATGCGCAGTTCTTGCGACTGTGCGGTTGTTGCACACTTGCAGTTGTTGCCGTACGGTGGCTCCATGACGACGCCGACGCACGACCAGCTGCTGCAGCGCCTGCGGGCTGTCCGGGAGTCGCTGGAGCAGGTGGATCCCGGGCAGCCGGAGGAGGCGGTGGAACGTCTCAGCCGGGCGCGCGGCGAGCTCGACGCCGCCCTCGATGAGGCGATGGCGCTGGCGACGCTGGCCGGTTCGTCGCTGCGCACAGTCGCGGGCCTGGCCAATCTGGCGCCGAACAGCGTGCCGCCGCGGCTGGCGCGCACGGCGTCGCTGAGTCCCTACCGCAATGAAGAGGGCAAGGTGTCCAGCTCCGGGGTCGAGCGGGCCCGCTACGACCGCGAGCGGGGCATCTACCAGCCGGCAGCCGAACCGGTGGAGCCGTTGCGCTTCCGCCGGCGTCGCAGTGATTGACCCGTGAACCCAGCCACTCGGAGGAAAGCCATGACCGACCCGAACTACACCGACATCAGCTTCGTCCTGGATCGTTCCGGTTCGATGGCCTCGATCCGCGAGGCCACGATCGCCGGCTTCGACGCCTTCATGGCCGAGCAGCGCACCGCCGAGGGGCGGTGCACCGTGAGCCTGGCCCAGTTCGACGACAAGTACGACGTGATCTACACCGAGGTCGACGTCCACCGGGTGCCCGGTCTGCGGCTCGAGCCGCGCGGAACCACCGCTCTGCTGGACGCGATCGCCCGGACGGTGCACGCCACCGGCGCGCGCCTGGCCGCCAAGCCCGAGGACCAGCGGCCGGGAACGGTGATCGTCGGGATCATGACCGACGGCTACGAGAACGCCTCGCGGGAGTACACCCACGCGATGATCAAGCAGCTGATCACCGAGCAGGAGCAGAAGTACGACTGGACCTTCCTCTACCTCGGGGCGAACCAGGACGCGGTCGAGGTGGGATCGACGCTCGGCGTGCAGTCCGACCGGTCGCTGACCTACTCCAGCGCCGGCACCGCCGACGCCCTGCGGGCCTCCAGCGCCAACGTCGGACGGATGCGCAAGCTCGTCCGCGAGGGTGCCGCCCCCGCGGCCGCCCGAGCCGCGGCCGCCTACACCAGCGACCAGCGGGAGCAGGCCAACCGCGCCGGGGAGCACGGCCGTCCGGATGTCAGGCGGACGCCAGGGCGAGGATGACGTGACCCGACTCGTCCACCCGGACGGGATAGGTGGCCAGCGCATAGGTGCTGCCGGTCGCGCAGCCGGTGGCCAGGTCGAAGGCGGTCAGGTGCAGCGGGCACAGCACGACCCGGCCGTCGGTCTGGCCGTCGGCGAGCGGCCCGCCCCGGTGCGGGCAGACCGCGTCCACCGCGTGCAGGGCGCCGGTGCGCAGCCGGAACACCGCGATCTGACGACCGGCGACGTCGTAGGCGCGTCCCTCGCCGGGTGGGATGTCGCTGACCGGGCCGAGATCGTGGGCGGCGGCGAGCCGGGCGGTCATGCCCGTCCACCCACGCTCGGCAGCACGGTCAGCGGGAGTGCGGTGCGGAACTGCCCGGGTTCGGCCGGTCGCGCCCCTTCCAGCCACGGATCGACGTAGCTGTCGACGTGGTCCTGGACGGCGGCGTCGAGCCGGGCCGCGATGCCCTCGGCATCGTCGACGACGATCGCGCGGATCCGTTCCAGGCCGACCCGGGGGACGAACGCGTAGGTGCGTTCCAGCCACTTGGCGTTCTCCCGGTAGTACTGCAGGAAGCGGCCGGTCAGCCGCTTGGCCTCCTCGGCGCTGTCCACGGTGACCAGCAGGTCGCCCTTGCGGATGTGCGCGCCGGCCGCGCCGCCGATGTAGATCTCCCAGCGGCCGCCCTCGATCGCCACGATGCCGACGTCCTTGACGTACGACTCGGCGCAGTTGCGGGGACAGCCGGAGACCGCCAGCTTCATCTTCGCCGGCGACTCCATGCCCTGCAGCCAGCCCTCGAGCTCGACACCCAGACGGGTGGAGTCGCCGGTGCCGAAGCGGCAGAACTCCTGGCCGACACAGGTCTTCA
>JBDIAG010000564.1:0-3543 GCA_039812305.1 Actinomycetales bacterium
TTCCAGGAGCTCCGTGCCGCCGGCGCGGAACGCGTGTACGGCCTGTCCAGCCAATCCCCCGACTATCAGGACGAGGTGGTGGCGCGATTGAGGCTGCCATTCACCATGATCTCGGACGAGAGATTCCACCTCGCGGACGCTCTGCGGTTGCCGACATTCACCGCCCCCGGTCAACAGCGACTCTATGCGCGCCTGACCCTCGTCATTCGTGACGGGGCGATCGAGCACGTCTTCTATCCGATCTTCCCCCCGAACACCCACGCCCGGCAGGTGCTCGAGTGGCTCGAACACCACCCCGCCTGAAGGAACCCACGATGACGACCACGCCGAAGTACAGTTCGACCTTCATCTTCGAGATCGGCACCCTCGACAGCGACTTCCACCGGATCAACGACGAAGTCGCCGAACGGGCGCGCCGGATACCGGGATTCCTCGGTGAGGAGGCCTGGCACAACGAGGAGACCGGCCTGCATGCCGAGGTCTACTACTGGGCCGACCTCAACGCGCTCAGACAGCTCGTCGGGATGGACACACACCAACTCGCGAAGAGCCGCCACCAGGAATGGCTGGGCGAGTACCGGGTGGTGATCTCCGAGGTGCAATCGGTCTACGGCAACCCCACCCTCGGTCTCGAGCACACTCCCGATCGGCCGGGGCAATGAGTCACTGTCCCACCGGGGCGGGATCCATACCGTCTGTCCGGTCATCCGCGCCACCGATCCGGTCGGCCACGAGCTGAAGCGCCCCGCTGTCGGTCGGGGTGACGGACGAGTACGCCCAGGTCGACACCGTCGAATCCGCGTCGAACAGCATCTGTCCGCCCCCGCCGACGATCGACGGCGAGACCGTCAGCTCGAGCCGGTCGACGAGGCTGGCGCGCAGAAGCTGACGGATGATCTGCTGGCTGCTGAGCACGCGAATATCTCCCCCTGCCTCCTCGCGCAGCATTCTCACCGTGTCTTCCGGGCCGGCGGTCGCGAGCCGCGCGTTCGTCCAGTCGACGGATTGCACGGTGCGGGAGAACACGATCTTGTCGACCGTGTTCAGCCATCGGGAGAACTCGCGGTCGCGCGGGTCGGCCTGCGGATTCTCGGCGACCGACGGCCACCAGCCGTGAAAGCCCTCGTAGTTCTTTCGCCCGAGCAGCACCGTCGTCGCGTCCGTCATTCGAACCAGTGCTTCGCGAGCCTGGTCGCTCACGCCATGCGGTGCGATGACGCTCATGTCACCGGCGCCGCCGGGACCGGTGGTGCGACCGTCGAGTGTCACGACGATGTTCGCTATCACTCGCCTGGGCATCGTGTCCTCGTCTCGCCTGGTTGCCGGCACTCAGGGATCAGGAGTCCCGACCACGTTTCGACATCACATCGTCCGTTATCCCTATCACCCGCGCTGACGACGGTTCCGTCGGCGCGCAGGCCGAGCGTGTGCACGGATCCGGCTGCGACCGCGACGATGTTCTCCCAGCCTTCGACGCGACATTGCCCGCGGCTGTCGTCGCCCGCCGCGAAGACCCGGCCCGCGGCGTTCACGCCGACGACGTGGTAACTCCCCGCATCGATCGCCACGATCTCCTCCCACCGACCGAGCGCGGCGGCGTCGCTCTCCAGGCTTCCGGTCGCGACGACACTCCCGTCGTCGTGTAGGCCGATGGTGTGCAGGTATCCGGCGGCAATGGCGGTGAGGTGCCGCCACCCCTCGACCGCGCACTGTCCCCGTCGGTTGTTGCCGACCGCGACGGCCGATCCGTCTGCCCGGAGGCCGACGGAATGCCAGTCGCCGCAGGTCACTGCCACGATGTCCCGCCAGGACTGCACGTCGCAGGCACCCTCCGCGGTCCGGCCGGTCGCCAGGACGGTGCCGTCCGCCCGGAGGCCCACCGTGCGCCGCCAGCCGGCGGCCACCGCTGTGACACCTCGCCAACGCGAGACCTCGCATTGGTCGTCGCCGCTCCAGCCGGTGGCCAGAACCGTCCCATCCGCGCGGAGACCGACGGTGTGCGACTTCCCGGTGTTCGTCGCCGTGTGGACGTTGCCCGCGGCCACCGCGACCACGTCCGTCCACGACTCGACGCGGCACTCACCCGCCCGGCCGTCGCCGACGGCGACCACGGTGCCATCCCGGCGCAGCCCGACCGAGTGACGTCGTCCCGCGGCCAGCACCGACATCACGGCCTCACAACTGCAACTCGCCCACCGAACGCGGCAATAGTACGTCCGCTGTCTGGCCCCAGCCGTGGTGGAGCATCCACGCGGGCGTCGAGCATCCACGCGGGCGTCGAGCATCCACGTGAGACCCGAGCATCCAGCGATCTCCGGATGTTCGGCCAGCAACTGGATGCCGCGCGGACAACCGGCGGGACCGGGCCGCCACGAAGAACCACCGCCTGTCCGGACGCGAACTCCGGCGGGTGATTGCCGACTGGGTTAGTCTTCTCACCGGTCCGGCCACGGACTGTTCACCGTGTTGTCTCGCACTCCCGGAGCCGTGATGCCTGGACCGTCCGCGCTCGCGCCGGCGACTCCAGGATCGCCCGATGACGCGCATCGCGGGGTCGCCCACGCGAAGGCGCTGCTCATCGGCGAGCACGCGGTGCTCCACGGCGCACCCGCCGTCGGCATCCCCGTCACGTCGCTGACGGCTGTCGCGCGCGTCATCTCGGGCGAGTCGGGCGGCATCGACAGCGACCTCTACACCGGGTCGTTCCGCTCGGCACCGATGACGCTCGCCCCCGTCATCACCGCCTGGCGCGCGAGCCTCGCCGCCTTCGGCGAGCTGCCGCCGACGGCCGTGCTCCAGCTGCGCAGCACGATCCCGGTCGGGCGCGGGCTCGGCTCGAGCGCCGCGACCGCCGCCGCGGTCATCGAGGCGGTCGCCCGCACGACGGGTCACACGCTAACCGGGCCGGAGCGATTCGCGCTCATCCAGACGTCCGAGACCGTCGCGCACGGCACCGCGAGCGGCGTCGACGCCACCGCGGTCATGGCCAGCCAGCCGTTCCGCTTCCAGCGGGGCGAGGCCACCCCGATCGCGCCGCGTCGGCCGATCGCCTTCGTCATCGCCGACACGGGTGTGCCCGGCTCGACCGGGGAGGCCGTCGCCGCGGTGCGCTCGTTGCGCGAGCGGAGCCCGCAGACCGTCGATCGCACGATCGGCGACCTCGCGGTGCTCGCCGACGACGCGGCGGCGGCGCTCGCCGACGGCGCGGTCGAGGCGCTCGGCGCCGCGCTGCACGCCGCCCACGCCCTGCTGCGCTCGCTCGGAGTGAGCACCGAGGGTCTCGACACGCTCGCTCGCGCTGCCGAGAGCGCGGGTTCGTCCGGCGCGAAGCTCACCGGTGGCGGCCGTGGCGGTTGCATGATCGCGGTGAGCCCGACGCTGGACACCGCACCGCTCGAGGCTGCACTGCGCACCGCTGGCGCGGCGAACACCTGGACGACGACCGTGGGGGAGGAAGCATGAGGAGCACCGCTCAGGCCCAGCCGAACATCGCCCTCGTGAAGTACTGGGGCAAGCGCGACGAGCAGCTGATCCTGCCGGTCG
>JBDIAG010000565.1:0-3543 GCA_039812305.1 Actinomycetales bacterium
TCGTCGCCCCCCAGCAGCATCGGCGTGCCGACCGACAGCAGCAGGGTGGACAGGATCGCCATCTGGGTGCGGTGCCGATCGGCGAGGATCTCGACCTGGTTGGTGCGGCCCTCGGCCCCGTGGTTCCAGGAGAGGTTGTGGTTGGAGCCGTCCCGGTTCTCCTCGCCGTTGGCCTCGTTGTGCTTGTGGTTGTAGGAGACCAGGTCGGCGAGACAGAAGCCGTCGTGCGCGGTGACGAAGTTGATCGTCGACCAGGCGGCCCGCTCCAGCTGGTCGGCCGACGCCGAGCTGTTGAAATGGTCGGACGAGCCCGCGAGCCGGGTCGCCAGCTCGCGCAGGTCGGTGCGCGGCGATTCGCCGTTCCCGGCCCGCAGGATGCCCCGGTCGGAGGCCCAGAATCCACGCACGGCGTCGCGGTACCGGTCGTTCCACTCCGCGAACGGGGTGGGGAACTCGCCGGTCCGCCAGCCGGCCGGGCCGACGTCCCAGGGCTCGGCGATGAGCTTGACCCCGCGCAGCACGGGGTCGCTGCGGACCGCGACGAGGAACGGGTGGTCCGCGTCGTAGTGCTCGCGTCCGACCCGGCCGTTGCCGCGCGCGAGCGCCGGGGCGAGATCGAAGCGGAAGCCGTCCACGCCGTAGGCGGTGACCCAGTGCCGCAGCGAGTCCAGCGTGAGCTGGACGACGGCCTGCTGGGAGAAGTCCAGCGTGTTGCCGGTGCCGGTGTAGTCGATGACCCGGCCGTGATCGTCCATGCGGTAGTAGGACTTCTCGGCGAGCCCACGCCAGGAGAACGTCGGGCCGCCCGAGCCGCCCTCGCAGGTGTGGTTGTACACGACGTCGAGGATCACCTCGAGGCCGGCGTCGTGCAGGGCCGAGATCGCCGAGACCACCTCGGCGACGACGGCGGACGGGCCCTGCGCCCGCGCGGTCGCGGTCGTGTAGGCGGGCTCCGGGGCGAAGAAGGACAGGTGGTTGTAGCCCCAGTAGTTGTGCAGCCCCTGCCGGATCAGCGCCGGTTCGTCGCCGTGCGCGAAGACCGGCAGCAGCTCCACCGCCGTGACCCCGAGCGAGAGGAGATGCTCGACGATCACCGGGTGGGCCAACCCGGCCCAGGTGCCGCGCAGCTCGCGCGGCAGATCGGGATGCAGCATGGTCAGACCCTTGAGGTGGGCCTCGTAGACGACCGTGTCCTCCCAGCGGGTGCGGGGGCCGGGACACGCCGCGGGCATCGGCGGAAGCAGGACCCCGAGAGGCACCGAGCCGAAGCTGTCGGTGGTGTCGATCATCCGCGCCCCGCCCGCGTTCGGGTCGCCGTCCACCGGGCGACCCTGGGCGTCGATGGTGTGGGCGTAGACGGCCTGGCCCCACACGATGCCACCGGTGATGGCTTGCGCGTACGGGTCGAGCAGCAGCTTGGCCGGATTGTGGCGCAGGCCGGCGCCGGGATCCCACGGACCGTCCACCCGCAACCCGTACCGCTGGCCCGGACGGACCTGCGGCACCACCCCCTGGAACACCCCGTCCACCCGGGTGGTCAGGCGGACTCGTCGCTCCTCGACCGCGCGGTGTCCCGGACCGCGGTCGAAGATGCAGACGTCCACGGCGTCGGCGTTGGGGGCGAAGATGGCGGCGTGTGCGTCGAGAGGCGCGAGCGGGTCTGACCCGACGGACTCGGGCAGTCGCACGCCCAGGCGCCACGGCAGGGCGGCGCTGACCGGCTGGCTGTGCATGCGCACATCCTGCCGTGTGACTACGGTGTTCTCATGACCAGCCCGACGTCACTTCCCTCTTTCGGTGCTCCCACGCCTCCCAATCGGCGCGAACTGGTGCAAGAAGCGCTCACCCAGCTGGGGCTCGACTACACGACTGACAACGACGCCGACCTGGCCATCTCGGTCAACGATCAACAGTTGTACGTGCGGGTCAGCGACGACGGCCCCGGTCTCCTGCGGGTGTTCGGGCAGTGGCAGATCCAGGCCGATCTGAACCCCGATCAGGGCGTACGTTTCGGCGCGGCGCATCACGTCACCACGACCCACGTCCTGGCGAAGGTGAGCATCCTGGAGGAGACGACGCTGGCCGTGGCGGTGGACAACATCGTTCCGGAAGGCGCCCGTTACGACGTGCTCATCCCGGCCTCGGTGGAAGCCGTGCTGGCCGCCGTGGGGGCGTGGCATCAGCTGATCGTCGACTCGATGCCGGAGTCGTAGGGGTCCAGCAGGCCGCGGGGGACGGTGTAGCGCTGGGCCAGCGCCAGGAGCGCGTCGAGGACGACGGCCAGGGCGCAGACCAGGAGGGCGCCACCGGTCGCCTGCGGGTGGTCGCGTTCGGCCAGGCCGTCGTAGACGAACCGGACCAGGCCGTCGAGGGTCACGTAGGCGGCGACCGTGGTCAGTGAGACGACGAGCATCGTCGCCGAGCGCAGACCCGAGACGACCATCGGCAGCGCGTGCGGCAGCGCCACGCCGAGGAGGGCCTGCCGGGTGGTCATTCCCAGGCCGCGGGCCGCGGCCCGGACCGCCGGGTCCACCGACTCCACGCCCACGCAGGTGGCGAGCAGGATCGGCGGCACGGCCACCAGTGCCGCGGTCAGCTGCGTGGCGACCAGGTAACCCGTGTCGCCGCCGCCGAGGTAGCGGCCCGCAAGCACGGCCAGCAGCACCAGCACGCCCACGCTCGGCAGGAACCGGAGCCCGTGCAGGAACGCCAGGAGCCGGCGGCCCCGGCCGGTGTGGCCGATCAGCAGGCCGGCCGGGAGCCCGACCGCCAGGGCGAGGACCAGCGCGACGGCGCAGTACCCGAGGTGCGTCAGCGACTGGGTGAGAATGCCCGGCGTGGCACCGTCCCACACGTGGGAGGTCAACCACTCGAAGGTGGCGGGGATCAGATGACCTTCGCCGCCGCCCGTGCCGCCGGGCATCGCGGTCACAGATCGGCCCGCCGCCAGCGGGTCAGGGCCCGGCCCACACCGGCGATGGTGAGATCCAGGACGAGGGCCAGCGCCACACACAGGACGAGACCGAGCACGATCGAGGGGTACACCACCCCGGACCGGAAGTCGAAGAGCCGACCCAGGTTGGCGACCCCGATCGTTCCGGCCACCGCGACGATGCCGACGTTGGCGACCACGGCCACCCGCATCCCGGCCGTGATCTCCGGCACCGCGATCGGCAGTTCGACCCGCAGGAGGCGTCGCAGCGGCCGGTAGCCGAGGGCGGTCGCCGCCTGGGTGATGTCCTGCGGCACGCGGGCCAGTCCGTCGGCGACCGACCGGACCGTGAGAGCCAGCGACACCAGCGTGAGAGCGATCCCGATCTGGACGGGGGAGAGCACTCGCAGACCCAGCAGCGGAGGGACGAGAACGAACAGCGCGATGGTCGGCACCGTGTAGAACACGCCGGTCACCGTCATCATCGGCGGGGAGAACGAGGGGTAGCGGTGGGCCAGCCAGCCCAGCGGCAGCGCCAGCAGACCCCCGACCACGACCGGGATCAGCGACAGCCAGGTGTGGGCCCAGAGCCAGAGCAGCAGATCGCCCGG
>JBDIAG010000566.1:0-3533 GCA_039812305.1 Actinomycetales bacterium
CGGGAGAACCTCGCCGTTGCTGGTGCGAAGCACGAGATCCGGCATCGGTTCGCCCGGCAGATGATCTGCTGCTCCGTCGTCCTCGGGAACCGGCAGTCCCTCCGGGAGAATGGTGTAGTCGGTCATTGTCTGCTCCTTTTGGTGAACGTTCTGCCGGTGCTGCGGTCGAGCCGGCACGCTGAACCCGGCCCGAGGGTCACGGTCACGTCGGCGGCGGCACGGGTTGCGTTTCCTGGCTCGCCGCGTCCACCGAGGGAGGGCGCGCCGAGTCGGTCTCGCGGCCGCCTCTCCGGGTGCCACCGCGTTGCGCGGCCGCACCGGCGAGGACGACCAGCGAGATGCCCGCCACCTGCATGATCGTCGGTGATTGGCTCAGCACCAGCAGGCCGACGAGGACGCCGAAGGCCGGCTCGATGGCGAGCAGTGTGCCGAAAGCGGTGTGCGTCAGCCGGCGTAGCGCGGACATCTCGAGGCCGAACGAGATCACCGGGGTGATGAGTGCGATCCCGGCCGCCAAGGGAAGCACCCACCAGCTGAGAGTGCCGCCGACGACCTGGGGCAGGCCTACTACGGTGGTGAACACCGCGGCGATGGGGATGGTCAGAGTGAGCCCGCCGATCCCGGAGAATCGGTCGCCGACCACCTGGGTGAACACGTTGTACAAGCCCCAGCAGGCACCGGCCAGCAGGGCGAAGGCGACACCGACCAGGTCGATCTCGCCGTGCCACGGCTCACTGAGCAGCACCACTCCTCCGAGCGCGAGCAGTGGCCAGGCCAGAGCGCCGCGATTCTTGCTCGCGAGTCCGGCGACGGTGAGCGGCCCGAGGAACTCGATCGCCACCGTGGTGCCCAGTGGGATGCGCTCGACCGCGGCGAGGAAGAAGGTGGACATGAACCCGGTGACCAGGCCGAGAGCGAGCAGGATCGGCACGTCCTTCCGGCGGATCGATCGGAACCGCGGCCGGGCGATCACCCAGAGGAACACCGTGCCGAAGCACATCCTCAGCCAGGCCGTGCCGGCGGGACCGACCTGCCCGATCACGGTGACCGAGAGCGCATTCGAGAATTGGATCAGGAGCATCGCCGCCACCGCCAAGGACCACGGCGGAACGTGTGTGCCGGAACGAGGACGGATCATTCGGCGCCGATCAACCGGGTGGAGACGGCGATGTCGCCGCCGAGTCGTCCGAGCGAGTCGGTGAGCGCGTCAGTGGCGTCGGCCAGGGCGTCGTCCGTCATCGGTGCGAGGGCGTCGAGGATGAAGAACGCGGTCCGGGTGTCGTCGGTGAGGCCGGTGCGGCGGCCTTGTCGCCAGTTCCATCGGCGGCACGTGACGCCCGCATCGTCCCGCCACACGACTTCGCCGGGTTCGGGATGCTCGATCACGATCCCGCCGTTGGCGACGGTGTCGAAAGGCTCGTCGCCGGTTGCGCGCGAGAGACGGGCCGGGCCGTCGTAGCGGTCGAAATCCTCACCGCCGAGCGGAATCTGGTGCAGCACGGAGACCGCGTTGTAGATGTCGGTGAGCGCGTTGACCCGGGGCAGGCCCTTCTCGGCGCGGCGCACCAGGGCCTCCAGGCTGTTGCGGGTGCGCTGCGGCTTCGCTCCGAACGCGCGGTAGGCGTCTCGCCAGGCCGCGACGTGCGGCAGCTCGTCCACGCTGGACTCGGCGAGCAGCGACCTGGCGTGCGCCTCGGCAGCCGCCACGAGATCGTCGGCCGCGTCACGTCCCCCGGGGGTGTTCGGGTCGGCCGTGAGTCCGTCCACGACGAGCAGCATGGCGCGGTAGTCCGGGCGCAACTCGAAGACCGGCGGTTCCACAGCGCAGGCGGCGAGGAACGTGTCGGGGGACAGGGGCTCAGTCATCGGGGCTCTCCTTCTTGTGCGCCGCTCCCACTCCCGGCTCGAAGACCGTGAGGGAGAACCGCGCGGGCCGGGCGTGCGAATTCGCGTAGGCGTGAGTGGTGTCGCTGCGGAATGTCAGGGCGTCGCCGGTATCGAGTTCGTAGGCCTGGCCGTCGATCTCGACGGTGAGCGCGCCCTCCTGGACGTGGAGGAGCTCTCGGGTGCCGGCCACGTGCGGCTCGCTGTCGTGCCGCTCTCCCGGTGCCAGGGTCCAATCCCACAACTCGACCACGTCGGGCGGTTCGGTGCCTGCGACCAGCACCCCGCGCCCTCCCAGGTCCCCCGTCCACAGCACTGCTCCCTCGCCTCGGCGGGTTACCTTCGCCGTTCGTGGGGACGGCGGCTCCACCAGCGCGGGAAGACCGACGCCGAGCGCATCGGAGAGACGCAGCAGCGTGCCCACACTCGGATTCACCGATCCCTGCTCCACGTTCACGACCATGCGACGACTCACCCCGGCGGCCGCGGCCAACTGGTCCAGCGTCCACTCGCGACCCTTGCGCTCCTGCTTGACGCGCGCGCCGATCGCCCGTGCCAGCGACTCCGCCCCCTTGTCCATGACAGTGCATCATACTGCACTGCGATGGCACTCGCAGGGCACTGACTCATTCGAGCGCGTAGGAGATCCTCCACATCACATGCACTGGTGTAGGGACTCCCCGTCGCGTGACGTCGGGTTCCTAACTGTCTACAGATAGGCATAATATGTATACAGTTGGGAGGTCCGATGACTGAGCCGGCAGTGGCGTTCACGCTTGCGGATGCCCAGTCCTGCGGCCTCCGCAAGGACCAGGTGTATTCGATGCTCAAGAGCGGCGATCTAGAGCGCGTCGGGCGAGGGGTGTACCTACGTCCGGGCGTCATTGATCCGGCGTTCGAATCGTTGGCCGCTGCGACGGCGGTGCGTCCGGGGGCGACGATGTGTTTGGCAAGTGCGCTGGCACATCACGAACTCAGCGACACCATTCCGTTCGGCACCGACGTGGCCTTGCCGCGGGGCATGCGACACCCGGCCGGGTTCGCGCATGTCACGTGGCACAGTTTCGACCCAGCGACTTTCGATATCGGCCGCGAACCTCACGACATCGACGCGGGAATCAGTGTGGCCATCTACTCCGCCGAGCGGACAATAGTGGACTGTTTCCGAATGATGTACCACGAAGGTGACGACGTGGCCTATGAGGCGCTCCGCCGCTGGCTCCGTCGTCGTGGCAGTTCGCCGGCGGAGCTCGTGCGTGTTGCCCATTCGTTCCCGAAGGCGGAGCCTCGGTTGCGCCATGCCCTCGAGGTACTGCTGTGAGCCCGGTGCCGACGATGGACACCGTTGCCGGCCGGGCGTACAACGACCTGCGAAACCTGGCCCGCCGGAAAGGCAGGGATCCGGCGGAGACCTTCATTCTCTATGCGCTGGAAGGATTCCTTGCTCGCCTCGCCGTGTCCGAGCACTCCGCAGATTTCGTGCTCACAGGCGGTGTCTTGATGGCCGCGTTCGCGTTGCGTCGCCCGACTCGCGATATTGATCTCGCCGCTATCGGATCAGCAATGACGTTCGCGAGATCGAAGACCGTCTGCGCTCCATTGTCCTCGGTCGCCTCGACGATGGCCTCGAGTTCGACCCAAGATCGGTG
>JBDIAG010000567.1:0-3525 GCA_039812305.1 Actinomycetales bacterium
AGCCCACTACGCCGACGCCATCCCGCTGAGCGTCCTCAAACGCGAGCAGGACCGCATCACGGGAGAGCTCGACAAGGTCACCCGTCGCATCGACGCCCACTACGGCGACTACGCCGACGCCCGCGCCCACCTCGACGACGCACTCGGACTCCTCGCCAACTGCGCCGACATCTACGCCCGCTGCGACGACACGAACCGGCGGCTATGCAACCAGGCATTCTTCACCAAGGTCTACATCGACGAGGACAACGAACTGCGCGTCGAGCACAACCGGCCCTTCGAAATGCTGCTCGACCCGCAGGTCAACGCCAACGCACTGACCTGGGCCGCAGATGCCGACAAGGCCCGAACCTCTACCAACATTGACGTTGGCAAGAGCCTTGTGACAAGTGGAGCTGAGGGGACTCGAACCCCTGACCCCCTCGATGCGAACGAGGTGCGCTACCAGCTGCGCTACAGCCCCTTGAAGCGGTGTCAAGGGTATCACCTGCTCGGGGCCCCTCCGCCAACCCCAATTCGGGCGCCCTGCGGCCCGCGCCGGCCGCCTTCACAGTAGGCGGTCGAGGAGGGGGGAACTGTAGATCCGGTGGGGATCCAGCTGGTTGAGCACGCGCACGGCGTCGCCGAACCGGGTGCCGAAGGGTTGGCCGGCGTCCAGGCTGGCCGGGATGCGGCGGCGCAGCACGTCGTCGTCCGACCAGGCCCCCTCGGCGGAGTAGGCCCAGCCCTTCGACCACTCGACCCGGACGCCGGCCCGTCCGCCGTCGAAGGTGTCGAAGAGGAACCGCTCGAACTCGCGGTAGAAGCCACCGGTGTTGCGGGTCCCGTTGAGGGTGAGCAGATCGAGCCAGATCGCGCAGGTCCAGCCGGGACGGTCGGGACGCGGCCGGGTCGGCGACAGCCAGGCGGCTCCCGCGCCGGGGAACATCACGTCCGCGGGGTCGTCCAGTCCGGTCGCCCGGATCTCCACCGGCCCGTTGACCGGATACTCCCCACGGGCCGCGTACGCCTGCAGCTGCGACTGGAACCGCGCGTAGACGGTGTTCACGACCCACTGGACGTCGGCGCGACTGCACAGGATCGCGTAGCCGTTGGCCATCATCCTCAGCGTCGTCGGGCGCACGTATCGCAGCACGGCCGAGGACGGCCCCCACAGATCCGCGGTGCCGGTCGCCGCGAGCCCCTCGGCCACCGCGGAGTACTGCAGCATGCCGGCCTGCGGTGTCAGGCTCGGATCGGCGATCACCTGCGCGACCAACTCGGCCGCCTCCGGTGGCACCGAATCGGCGAACGGATAGTTGTACGGCGAACTGGTCGCGCGCACACCGATGGGACGCCACGGCATCAGCGTCCACACCTTCAGCCAGGGCTTCTCGGTGAAGGGGAACCAGATCAGCTCCACCCGGCCGGACCTGTCGAGATAGGAGGCGAATGTCCGACCGCCGCGGCCCGGGACCCCGAGCAGTTCCGCGGCCGGGATGTCGACCATCGACTGACAGCGCATCCACTGCCTCGTCCCGACGCGCAGCGTCACCTCCGTGATGAACGCCCGGCCGAGGTGGACAAGCAGCGCTCCGATCTCATGCTGATGCCGGCCGAATGACCGCGCCCGATAGCTCCGGCTGAACGGATCCCAGACCACGGCGCGCAAGGAGACCACCAGATTGGCCAGCGATCCGTAACTGAAGCCCGGGAATCGCCACTCTCCGGCGGCCGGGACCGCCGCCCCGTGCGCTCCGATCGCGAGCATGCCGCCGACGGTGAGATCGCCGGGGGCCGGATGATGTGCCAGCCCGGCATTCCATTGATCCAGCCGGGTCAGCAGCGCGTCCAGGCTGACGCCGGCGCCGGCGGTGACCGTGCCGAAGGCGGACGAGAGCTGGCTCAGACCGTCCCGGGTGTCCACGATCAGCACGCGGTCGCTCCCGCCCACGCCGACCGCCAGCGGAGACCAGTTGTGCGCGTAGCCTTTCGGACGGATCTTCCAGCCCTTGCGCTGGGCCCAGCCCACCAGTGCGACGACCTGGCGCTCACTGCCCGCCGAGACGTGCCACAGCGGATCGGTGACGACGTTGCCCGCCCAGTTGCGGTACTGCTCCAGATACGGCTCGACCCCGGTGGGCAGGTCGGGCGGCAGCGCCTGCGCGGCCTCAGCGGCCGCCAGGCGACCGGCCGGCGTCCAGCCGCCGACGACGGCCATCGCACCCGCAGCCGCGAGTACATCACGACGACGCAGAGTCATCTTCGCCTCCTCAGATTCGCAAGAGTCCGGGGAACCATATCCGTATAAATCTCGAATAGGCGAAAAAATCTAGAGATCCGTTCTGGTTGCCTTGAGAATCGAAACTCGTTGCCTCTCAGCCAGACAGGGGCGATCAATGGCGGTGCGTACTGATCTATCACCAATCCGGAGCACGCATTTGTCCGGAAAAGCACCCATTATCGTTGGACGAACACGCAGAGTAATCATCCGTATCGTGCCGAATTCGGCGAGATTCGACCCCTGACAACCGGCCGCGAGTGTCGAAGGTCACTCGCGCTCGCATCCAGGCCCCACGCACCGGCGATGCTGTGCCGGCCCGCGAGTGGCGGCGTTCGATCCCGAATGGTCGCGCTCATCCGGGACTACCGCGACCGCTCGGCACTCAACGCGACCATTCGCTGTCAAGGCCGGGCCGCGGGACCGGGGTGGCGGGCGGCGGCAGGCCGGCGGGTGCAAACCTGCGAGTTTTGGCGTGCCACGGCGAGGCTTCGCCATGAGTCCGCAGGTGGCATCTAACGTGTGCCTCCGTGGACTCCAGCCTGATCTTCCTCGCACTGAGCGGACTGTGGTTGCTCTATCTCCTGCCAGGCTGGCTGACTCGTCGCCACAATGCCAAGCAGGCCCGGATGGAGGCCCGGTTCTCCGACGGGATGCGAACGCTGGAGCCCCGGCGGGAGGAACGCGGCGAGAAGTCGTCCAGCCGGGGGTACCTCCTCCCCCAGCGGGTCCTCACCACGGACGAACCGCTGACCACCGGTGTCCCGCGCGACCAGCGGACGGGAGTCCGCACCTCCGGCCGCCGCAAGCCGGCCGCAGCCGGACTGACCTTCCTGGCCAGCCTGGTGGCCTTCCCAGTGCTCGCCGCCCTGGCCGCCTTCGGTCTGGCCGGATGGTGGCTCCCGGCGCTGCCCCTCCTCTTCGCCGGCACCAGCCTGTGCTTCCTCAACGCGCATGCGCGCCGCCGGTCCTCCCGGCCCGAGCCCCGGGCCGCCACCGGTTCGGACGACGACGTGCGCCCCGGCACGGTTCGCACCACCGCCGTGGAGAGTCACCTCGAGACGACGAACCGACTGCCGATCACGGAGACGATCCTCTACGACGAGGGCGCCATCCGGGCCGTGGAGCGCGCCGCCGCGGTGGCCGCCGCACGCGCCGAGGCGGAGGCCCGGGCCGCGGCCCGGGAGAAGCTGCTGGCCGAGATGAAGCCCGGCGAGTGGCTGCCGACCGAGGTGCCCAAGCCCGCGTACCTGCTCAAGCCGAAC
>JBDIAG010000568.1:0-3521 GCA_039812305.1 Actinomycetales bacterium
CGGTGGCCTTGCCGGTGTTGCGGTGGCTGACCCGGGTGGCCAGTTCCTGGAAGGAGACGTAGGCCAGCCCCTCGAGCATGGTCTTCTCCTCCGAGTCGTAGCCCTGCGTCATGTGCACCATGCGCAACTGCTCGAGCTTGACCGGGTCGACGCCCCGGGTGACGACGAGGTAGTCGCGCAGCGCGGTGCCGTGCCGGCCCTCCTCGGCCGTCCAGCGGCCGACCCAGGTTCCCCACGCGCCGTCCCGGCCGAAGATCGTGGCGATCTCGCGGTGGTAGGAGGGCAGATTGTCCTCGGTGAGCAGGTTGACGATCATCGCGGTCTTGGCGACCGGGTCGAGCCTGGAGTCGCCCGGCTGCCAGTCCTCCCCGCCGAGGAAGGCGAAGTTGCGGCCCTCGTCCCACGGGATGTAGTCGTGCGGGTTCCAGTCCCGGGTGGCTTTGAGGTGCCGCTCCAGGTTCACCTCGACCTCTTGCTCCAATTCGTGCAGGAGCCGGGTCTGCAGGGCGGCCTCTCGGTCATCTATGGCGGTCATCGAATCTCCACGGAATCGGCGGGCCCACCCAGCTTCTCACCGGACGCTACCGGGTGGTTATCTACGCAACCGTAACCTACGTGACCGTAAGTTGCCAGCACTCGATCCGAGGTGTCACCGGGGTTTCAGCGCAGTCCCACGCAGTCCAGCGCCCAGAAGCGGTCGTTGTAGACGAGGGCGCCCCGCATCCAGTCGCGGTAGGCGCCGAGCGTGACGACCTGGCAGGCCGGCCCCGGGATCCGCACGCTCGGCGGGGTCACGCCGTGCCTCGCCGCCGGCTGGAAACCGAGTCCGGCGTAGTAGTCGGGATCGCCCTCGACGAACACCGCCGGCGCCTGGTCGGCGTCGGCCGCCTGCAGGACCTCGGCCACCAGCGCCCGGCCCACCCCGCGGCGCCTGCTGGCCGGCAGCACCGAGAGCGGGCTGAGCACGAGCACCTCGACCAGGGCCTCCGGCGCGTCGATCCACGAGCGGGTCGCCATCGCGTGGCCGATCAGCTCGCCGTCCTCCTCGGCCACGAAGGACAGGCCGGTGTAGGAGTCGCTGGCCTGCAGCGCGGCGACCAGGCGGGCGACGACCGGGCCCTCCTCGCCGAAGGCCAGCTCGGTGAGCGTGAGGATGTCGGTCAGCGTGTGCAGGCTGGCTTCCTGCCGGACGATCGTGCGAGTCAAGATGTCTCCCCGGTTTGTCTGGGCGGTCAGATGTCGTGGGCGGTCTGTTTGGACGGCCAGTCGACGTGGACGGTCAGTCGACGTGGACCCTCAGATGAAGTGCGCGGTCAGATGAAGTGCCGGGCCAGCCGGCGCGGCAGCCGCGGGAACAGCCACGACAGTGGACCCCAGGGGACCCTCGGGACCCAGGCGGTCTCCCGTCGCGCGTTCATCGCCGTCACCATCTCCTCGACCGCCTGCGCGGTCGAGGCGGTGAGGATCTTCGGCGGCCGGGTCGCGTCGGTCAGCTCGCTGGCCACATACCCCGGCAGCAGGGTGGTCACCCGGATCTGGGTGCCGGCGAACTCGGTGCGCAGCCCGTCGGCGATGTGCGACAGCCATGCCTTGGAGGCGCCGTAGGCGGCGGTCGAGCCGGGCATCCCGCGCACGGTCGCGAACGAGCTCATCACCACCAGATGGCCCTTGCCGTGGCCGTCCGCCTGCCGGCGCAGGATCGCCAGCGCCGCCTCCAGCTGGGCCAGCGCGCCCAGGACGTTGGTGCGGGTGACCGCCAGATTCCGCTCCGTCCGGCCGGTGCCGATCCGGTCGCCGCCGCCGAGGCCGGCGTTGACGATGACCCGGTCGAGGTGCCCGAAGGTCTCGACGAAGCCCTCGAAGGCGGCGCTCACCGCGGCGGCGTCGGTGACGTCCACGGTGGCCAGCTCGACGTGGGAGTCGGGCCATCGGCCGGCGATCTCCGCCCGCAGCTCCTCCAGTCGCTCGGTCCGTCTGGCCGCCAGCGCCAGGTCCCAGCCCTGGGCGGCCAGCTGGCGGGCCAGCTCGGCGCCGATGCCCGAACTCGCTCCGGTGATCACACAGGTCGGCATCAATCGAGGGTATGCGCAACCGCCCGCGGTTCGCGCTATCCAGTGTCCGGTGCGCGCGCGGGGCTGGCAGACTTAGCCGTATGCCCGTACGGCCCGGACGGGCCGTCGGCGCGATCCCTCGTCGTCCAAGGGCAGGACAACGGTCTTTGGAACCGTGAATCGAGGTTCGAATCCTCGCGAGGGAGCCCACGTCCAGGTGGGTAGAGTGAGGCCGTAAGGCCGCCGACCGACCGCCTAGCGAGGGAGTTCGCAGTTGCAGTGGAGTAGGCCCACATCCCGGAGTCTGGGGTGAGCCCCGTTCGTCCTGCCGCCGCCGTCGTCCTCGCCGCCGGTGAGGGCACCCGAATGAAGTCCAGTCTTCCCAAGGTCATGCACGCGATCGCGGGACGTTCCATGCTCGGCCACGCGCTGGCCGCGGTGGAATCGGTGCATCCCGAACATCTCGTCGTCGTCGTCCGGCATGAGCGCGATCGCGTGGCTGCGCACGTCGCCGAGATCGCCCCACAGGCGATCATCGCCGATCAGGACGCCGTCCCCGGCACCGGCCGGGCCGTCCAGTGTGGTCTGGAGGCGCTCGGTGCGCGTCTGGACGACCTGAGCGGCACCGTGCTGGTCACCTACGGCGACGTCCCGCTGCTCACCGGGGAGACCCTGGACGGGCTGCTGCAGGCGCACGAGGTGCAGGGCAACGCGGTCACCGTGATCACCGCCGAGGTCTCCGACCCGACCGGCTACGGCCGGATCGTCCGCGATCTGGACGGCACGGTCGCCGCGGTCGTCGAGCACAAGGACGCCGACGACGCCCAGCGGGCGATCCGGGAGATCAACTCCGGCCTCTACGCCTTCGACGCCGCCGTGCTCGCCGACGCGCTGGGCCGGGTCGGCCAGGCCAACGCCCAGGGCGAGGTCTACCTCACTGACGTGCTCGCGATCGCCCGCACCGACGGGCACCGGGTCGCCGCCTACCCGATCCGCGACGTCTGGCAGACCGAGGGCGTCAACGACCGGGTGCAGCTGGCCCGGATGGGGGCCGAGCTCAACCGGCGCGTCATCGAGGCCCACCAGCGGGCCGGGGTCACCGTCGTCGACCCGGCCACCACCTGGATCGGGCTGGACGTCGAGCTCGCCCGGGACGTCACCCTGCTGCCGGGCACGCACCTGCACGGCGCCACCAGCGTCGCGGAGCTCGCCGTGATCGGGCCCGACACCTCGCTGACCGACTGCCGGATCGGCGCCGGTGCGCAGGTGACCCGCAGCCACGGCTCCGGTGCCGAGATCGAGGCCGGCGCGGTCGTCGGTCCGTTCTCCTTCCTGCGTCCCGGCACCAGGCTCGGCGCGGACGGCAAGATCGGCGCCTTCGTCGAGACCAAGAACGCCACCATCGGCGCCGGCTCGAAGGTGCCGCACCTGTCCTACGTCGGCGACGCGACCATCGGCACCGGCGTGAAC
>JBDIAG010000569.1:0-3517 GCA_039812305.1 Actinomycetales bacterium
ACGTCACCCGCAATCGTGGCGCCCCCAGGCACGTCACCCGCAATCGTGGCGCCCCCAGGCGCGCCATCGGCAGCGACGCCGTCCCCACTCACACCCGACGATCCGGCACCGAGTACCTCAGGTCCGATGGCGTCGTTGCGCACCACCGTGCACCGGGCGCCCAGTTGCTCCAGATACCCGACGATCGTGAAGACGAACGAGTCGTAGTTGTCCACGACGAGGATGTGTGTCATTGATCCGGCTCCTCGGTCTCCGTGACTGTCGGCAGCTTCGGGATCGGCGTCGTGGGCGTCTCCGTCGGCGTCGACGGTGTATCGGTCGGGGTCGGCGTCTCCGTCGGCGTGATGATCACCGGAGCACGGGCGACCTGCAGCACGATCGTCGAACCCACGTCCAGCGACCCCGGACCCGGGTTCTGCGAGATCACCCTCCCGGCCGGGGTGGAGTTGGTCGTCACGTAGTCGGTCTCCACCTTGAAGCCCAGCCCGGTCAGCGTGCTGCGGGCCTCGGAGAGGGTCTGCCCGGTGACGTCCGGCGCGGCGATCTGCCCGGAGGAGATGTTGAGGTTCACCTCGGTCTGCCGGGCCAGCACTGTGCCGGCCGGCGGATCGCTGGAGACCACCCGGCCCTTCTCGACGGTCGCCGAGTCGACGGTCTCCACGTTGCCGACCTGCAGGTCCTGGGCGTCGAGGGCGTCCCTGGCCTCCTGCTGGGTCTTGTTCGTCAGGTCGGGCACCTGCACGTTCGCGCTCCCGCTGGAGAGCACCACGGTCACCACGGAATCCTCGGCGACCTGCGTGGCCGCCTCCGGATCCTGGCTGATCACCGAGTCCTTCGGCACGTCGTCACTGGGTTGCGGATCGCCCTCGTCGTAGCGCAACCCGGCCTCCCGGATCAGCTGCTCCGCGGTGACCTTGTCCTTGCCGGTCACCGCCGGCACGCTGACCATCGTCGGCTCCTGGTTGAAGTACCGGTCGGCGAGGAACCAGCCGAGCGCGGCCACCGCGATGAGGGCCACGATCATCGCGATCCAGGCGCCGGCCCGGGAGCGCTTGGGCTCCTCGTGGTCCAGGTCGTCCCCGGCCGAGACCGGCACCGGGGCGGCAGCCTTCGGTTCGGGCGAGACGGGCACCCGGTTCACGGCTTCGGTCGGCGGCGCGTCGACCGGACGGCCGTCCAGGGCGTTGAGCAGGTCGTTGGAGAAGGCGTCGGCGGTCTGGTAGCGACCCTCACGGTCCTTCACCAGGGCGTGCATGACGACCCGGTCGAGCTCCTCGGAGATCTCCGGGTTGTAGTGACTGGGCGGCAGCGGCTGCTCCCGCACGTGCTGGTACGCCACGGCAACCGGGGAGTCCCCGACGAACGGAGGCCGTCCGGTCAGGAGCTCGTAGAGCATGCAGCCGGTGGAGTAGAGGTCACTGCGGGCGTCCACCTGCTGGGCCCGGGCCTGCTCCGGGGAGAGGTACTGCGCCGTGCCGACCACCGTCTGCGCCGAGGTCATGGTCGCCGAGGTGTCGGCGAGGGCCCGGGCGATGCCGAAGTCCATCACCTTGACCGCGCCCTTGGGGGTGACCATCACGTTGCCGGGCTTGATGTCGCGGTGCACGATGCCCATCGCGTGGCTGTAGGAGAGCGCGGCCAGCACGTGGGCGGTGATCGCCACGGCCTGCCCGATCTCCAGCGGGGTGCCCTGGTCGGCATCGCGCAGGCCGGTGGATCCCCCTCGCCCGGACGGCGGCAGCGCGATCGTCGCCGTCGACTCCCGCCGGCTGCGGTCGCGCAGCATCTCGCGCAGGGTCACGCCTTGGACGTACTCCATCACGATGTACGGGATCGTGTGGGTGCCGCCGGCGACCCCACCGAGGGTGTCCTCGCCGGTGTCGAAGACCGCCACGATGGACGGGTGGTTCAGCGCGGCCGCGGACTGCGCCTCGCGCCGGAACCGGGTCTGCGCGGTCGGGTCGTCGGCCAGATCGAGTCGCAGCAGTTTGATCGCGACCTCGCGATGCAACCGGGTGTCCTCACCCAGGTGCACGACGGCCATTCCGCCCCGGCCGAGCAGGCGGCCGATCGTGTAGCGGTCGGCCAGCACGTGGGGGACGTCCACTCAGTCGCCTCCCTCGCCGGCAGCATCTCCCTGCGATGCTTCCCCCTGCGGAGCGGCTCCCTCGTTCTGCGGTTGGGTGTCGGAACCCGAGTCGCTCGTCGTGCTCTCGGACGTCGTCGTGGTCTCGCTCGGCTCCTCCGACGTCGTCGACGGCCGGCTGGACGACGAGGACGACGAAGTCGTGGACGTCGACGTCTCGGTCTGGCTCGGCTCCGTCGTCGTCGAGGATTCCGTCGTGGGCGTGACCGTCTGGGTCTCGGTGACGGTCGTGGGAGCGGGGGTGGGACTCTCCCCGCCGCCCCGGAAGAGGTTGCTGAAGGCCGCTCCAGCCGCGACGAACGCGACCAGCAGGATGAGGACGATCAGCGGCAGCGTCCAACTGCGCCGCTTACGCCGTGGCGCGCCGCCTCCGCCGCCCGCGGCCGGCTGCGTCCCACTGTCGGGGTAGACCGTGGCCGCGGGTGGCGCCGGGGTCGGCCGCGGGGTCGGCCGGGACACGACCGGGCCGGTCCGTCCGGCGCCCGGCATCACCTGGGTCGACCCCAGGTCGCCCGGCATCACCTGAGTGGACTCCAGATCGCCCGGCAGCACCCGCGTCGCGCCGGTGGTGCCCATCAAGGCGGTCGCGTCGACCGCCGATTCGCCCCGGGCGGCGGCGTCCACCTCGAGCACCAGGGCCGCGCCGTCGGCCGGGCGGGCGGCGGGGCTCTTGGCGAGCATCCGCATCACCAGCTCGCGCACCGGAGCCGGGACGTCGGCCGGCAACGGCCGCGGCTCGTCGTGGACGTGCGCCATCGCCTGCGCGACCTGGCCCTCGGCGTCGAACGGCGGACGGCCGGCCAGCGCCTCGTAGGCGACCACGCCGAGGGCGTAGATGTCACTGGCCGGGCTGGGCGTCTCGCCGGTCGCCTGCTCCGGCGAGATGTAGCGGGCGGTGCCCATCACGGTGCCGGTCGCGGTCAGCGGCACCGCGTTCACCGCGCGGGAGATGCCGAAGTCGGTGATCTTGACCTGGCCGTCGGGGGTGACGATGAGGTTGCCCGGCTTGATGTCGCGGTGGATGATCCCGGCCGCGTGAGCGGCGGCCAGCCCCGAGCCGACCTGGCGGACCAGCTTGAGCACCCGGTCGCTGGGCAGGCGGGGTTCGTCGGCGAGGATCTGCGACATCGGCTCGCCCGGGACCAGCTCCATCACCAGGTAGGCGTGCAGCAGGCCCGAGGTGCCGGGGGTCTCCCCGTAGTCGTAGACGGCGGCGATGTTCGGGTGGTTGAGCCGCCCGCTGTGCCGGGCCTCCGCCCGGAACCGGGCCAAGTCGTGCCACGGCGCGACCCCCTTGCCGAGCAGTGTCTGCTGGCCACTCAGGAATCGATAGACACTCGAGTCCGGCGGGCAGTTGAAATCCCCGCCGAG
>JBDIAG010000570.1:0-3513 GCA_039812305.1 Actinomycetales bacterium
GCCTCCTTCGGCGCGAGCCAGATCGGGTCGGCGCATCAGGTGTTCGCGCAGCGCCACCGGGTCTCCCACGGCGGCTGCGACGTGACCGTCCTGTCGTGGCAGAGCGGGATCCGCGCGCAGCAGGCGTTCGGCCTCGGCCCACCGGCCCGGCTCGTCGGCCTCGCTGTAGGTGAGGCAGGCGAGCGCCAGAAACCGGTCGGCCGGATCGGACCCGACGGTCTCGACCGGGTCTCTGCGCAATGGCTCGGCGGTGCGCAGGTACGCGCGAAGCCGCGGCCAGCTGGCGAAACCGTAGTGCCGGGCGAGCACCAGTTGCGCCGCGGCGAGCGGGAAGGGAACGGTCACCCGGTGCGGATGGTGGCGAGCAACGAGGGCCAGCGCCTCGGAGTCGCCGTCCCGGACAGCCCGCTGCAGCCGGCGGGCGTCCCGGCGGAACCGCTCGAGATCGGGGTTGTTGGGCAGTGACAAGGCCATCGGGGGCCTCCTCTCGTCAGCCCGCGGTCCGCTGCGCGGGGCCGAAAGGAGGTCGTGCCCGGCATCAGGTGAGAGTGCGGCCGCCGAAGGAACACTGCGTGTCGCACCCTGAGCCAGGAGGGCTGAGCCCCTTCCCGCGGACCGGTGGCGTCCTGATCGCCACCTGGCAGGCTACCGCCCCCGTGCCCGCTGGCGGGCAGACCCCGTTCCGTCCGAGCGAGCGAGCCGTGCGCGGTGGACGTGCCCCAGAAGCTCGCCCCGCGCCGTCAGAGCTCCAGACCGACCAGGATCGGCTCGTTCACCAGCACGACGCCGAAGCGCTCGCGGACGCCGTCCCGCACCGTCCGCGCGAGTTCGATCAGATCCTCGGTCTTGGCGTCCCCGCGGTTCGTCAGGGCCAGCGTGTGCTTGGTGGACAGCGATGCCGACCCCGGCAGCCCGTACCCCTTGGCGAAGCCGGCGTGCTCGATGAGCCAGGCGGCGCTGGTCTTGACCTTGCCGTCGCCGGCCGGGAAGCGCGGGGCGCCCTCGGGAACCTGGTCGGGTTCGACGATCGGGTTGGTGAAGAACGACCCGGCGCTCCAGGTGTCGTGATCGAGGGCGTCCAGCACCATGCCCTTGCCCGCGCGCAGGGACAGCACCTGGTCACGCACGTCGGTCATCGGCGCGCGCTCGCCCACCTCCACACCCAGGGCGCGGGCGAGTTCGGCATAGCCGATCGGGGTGGAGAGCGTGCCGTGCTTGAGCTGGAAGCTGACGTCGAGCACGAGATAGCGGCCCAGGTCGGCCTTGAACCGCGAGTTCCGATAGCCGAACCCGCATTCGGACGCGGCGAACGTCCGCTGCCGGCGCTCCGTCCGGTCCCAGGTGCGCACGGAGGCGATGGTCTGGGCCACCTCCTGTCCGTACGCGCCCACGTTCTGCACCGGGGTCGCGCCCGCGGAGCCCGGGATGCCGGACAGGGCCTCGATGCCCACCCAGCCCTCCGCCACGGCACGCGCCACGACCTCGTCCCAGGGGTGGCCGGCCTCGACCTTGAGGTGCACTCCGGAGCACATGTCCTCGCTGAGGATCTGCAGGCCGCGGCTGCGGACGACGACCACGACGCCCGGGAAGCCCTCGTCGGCCACCAGCAGATTCGACCCGCCGGCCACCAGCAGGACCGGCTCACCGTCCTCGTCGGCCCTGGTGACCACGTCGACGAGCTCGTCCGCATCGAAGACGTGCACCGTGCGCTGCCCCGGCCCACCCGTTCGGAAGGTGGTCAGCTCGGAGAGGGGAACCGCCGAGGCGGCAGGGTTGCTGGTCACGTTCACACCCTTCACGGTATCTGCCGGGCAAGGTGGCGGCGCGTCGATCCGCGGTCGGTCGGCCGGACGGGTCGAGGGATTACTGGGCGAGACGGACAACGGCACGTGCCTTGCCGAGCACGCCGACGCCGTCCACGGTGGCCGTCAGATCGAGGCGGACGGTACCGGCGTCGGAATCGATCGCGCCGACCTTGCCGCTGACCTCGACGGTGGCCGAGCCCGGGTCCGGGACGACGACCGGTTTGGTGAAACGGACGCCGTAGGAGACCACCGCACCGGGGTCGCCGGCCCACACGCAGACCGGAGCCACCGCGCGGCCCATGGTCAGCATCCCGTGCACGATCGTGTCGGGCAGCCCGACCTCGACCGCGAACCGCGGGTTCCAGTGGATCGGGTTGAAGTCTCCGCTGGCACCGGCGTACTTGACCAGGTCGACCCGTTCGACCGTGGTCGCGTGGGTGAAGACGACGTCCCCGACGCTGAGGGAGGACAACGTGGGCGCGCTCATCCCCGCACCACCAGCATCGACACGACCGTGCTCACCGGCTCGCCGGCCTCGGTGGAGATCTCGTTCCGGGTGGTGATCATCGCGTTGCCGGCCATCATCCGGATGTTGTCCACGTGCAGGGTGACGAGCAACCGGTCGCCGGCAACCACCGGGCGATGGTGCGTGAACGACTCCTCGCCGTGCACCACCCGGCTGAAGTCGATCCCCGCGTCGGGGTCGGCGATCAGCCGCTCGTCACTGCGCTGCGCGGGAATCACGAGGAAGGTCGGCGGGGCGACCACATCCGCATAGCCGAGCGCCTGCGCAGCCTGCGGGTCGAGATGCGCCGGGTGGACGAAATCCGCACCGTAGGTCGCCACGGCGAACTCCCGGATCTTCTCCCGGCTGACCTCGTACACGCCCTCGGGCGGGTACACCTTGCCGACGTACGCCTCGTTGACGCTCACCGAGCTGAGCTCAGCGGGTCTCGCGGTGCGCGGTGTGCTTCGAGCAGCGCGGGCAGAACTTCTTCATCTCCAGCCGGTCCGGGTCGTTGCGCCGGTTCTTGCGGGTGATGTAGTTGCGCTCCTTGCAGTCGGTGCAGGCAAGGGTGATCTTGGGCCGAACGTCGGCGGTCTTGCTAGCCACGGGGCAGCCTCTTTCTACGATTCGGGACGGGGGCGGGCATCCTCTGGCAGGAGTCGTCGCCGCTGGGCGCACCAACGCAGCAGATTACCCGCACCGAGGTGGCCTAGTCGAATCGCCGTCCTCAGACACGGGCCCAGCAGGGTCTGGACGGAGTGACGCCACTGAGTCATGGCCCTGATCGTGGAGCCCGTCCAGGGCGGCTGGGCGGGCGATCCTCTGGACGGACCAGCCCACTCTTGTACGCCGCCACCACCGCCTGGGCGCGGTCGTGCAGACCGAGCTTGGTCAGCACGCGGGCCAGGTGCGTCTTCACCGTGGCTTCGCTGAGCACCAGGTGCTCGGCGATGTCGGCGTTCGTCAGCCCATGGGCGGCGAGCATCAGCACCTCGCTCTCGCGCAAGGTCAACCGGCTCAGCTCCTCGGGAACCGGCAGCGAGGGATCGGGCCGGGCGGCGAACTCGGCAAGCAGCTGGCGGGCCACCGGCGGCGCCAGCCAGGCCTCACCCGCCGCGACCGCCCGGACCGCATCACCCAGGGAGCGCGGAGCAGCGTTCTTCAGCAGGTACCCCGACGCGCCGGCCCGCAGGGCATCGA
>JBDIAG010000571.1:0-3503 GCA_039812305.1 Actinomycetales bacterium
GGCCAGGGCGTCGCGACGGCTGGTATCGGGTTCGCTGTCCTCCTCGGAGGTTGCCTGGGCGGCGTCGAGCCGGGCCGTCAGATCGGCGACGGCGGTGGCGCCGCTGGCCAGCGCCTCCTGGGCCGCGGCCAGGGAGGCCCGAAGCCGGGTGGCCTCCGACGCCGCCGACCGCACGGCGGTGGCCAGCTGACCGAGCTTCTCGGCGACCGCCGCGAAGCGGGCGTCGTTGGCGTGCAGTCGCTCCAACGCCTCGGCGACGCGCTGATCGGCCTCCCGCGCCGCCTCGCGCGCCCGCACCAGCTCGAAGCGCACCTGCTCGCCCCGGCGGACGGCCTCGGCCAGGGCGGCCTGCGCCTCGTCGAAGGCGACCTGCACGTGCAGGACGGAGTGCCCGGACGAGCCACCACGGGCGGTGACCGCGCCGAGCACATCTCCCTGGGTGGTGACGGCGACCAGGTCGGGACGTCGCGCCAGCAGGGCCCGGGCATCGGCGAGATCGTCGACCACCACGACACCGGCCAGCAGCCGGCTCAAGGCGGGGGCCAGGTCGTCGCCCGCGGAGACGAGATCGCGGGCCCACCGGGTGCCCTCGGGGGCGGGATCGCCCGGTACCGGCGGCCCCGTTCCCGCGCCGGCAACGACGAGGCTGGCCTGGCCGGCCTCCTGCTCCTCGAGGTGGCGCAGGGCGTCGACAGCGACATCCACCGAATCGACGACCACCGCGTCCGCCATCGTGCCGAGGGCCGCCGCGATCGCGTCCGCGTGCTGCGCCTCGACCTGGATGAGGGCGGCGACCGAGCCCAGGATGCCCGACAGACCGGCATCCGCGGCGAGCAGCGCCGCGGCGCCGTCGGCGGTGGCCAGCCCCAGTTCGAGCGCGTCCTTGCGGGCCGAGGCGGCCGCGCGATCCTTGTCCGCCTGCCGTTCGGCGTCGACCAGGCGGCCCACCTCGTCCGCGGCGGCCGCCGCGGCGGCCTCGGCCTCGGCGTGCTCGGCGTCGAGGTTCTCCTCCCCCTCCTCGACCCCGGCGACCTGCTGCTCGAGCAGGTTGAACTCCTCCTGCGCGCCACGACCGCGCCGCTCGGCCTCCGCCACCGCCGCCGTCAGCCGCCCGATCTCCGCCTCGGTGGCCTCGACCCGGCTGCGCTTGGCGGCGACCTGACCGGCCAGCCGGGCCAGCCCCTCCCGGCGGTCCGCCCGGGCCCGCAACTGGGCGGCGATCTCCTGTTCGGCTGCGGAGTGCAGCTTCTCCAGCTCACCGCGCTCGGCAACCGTGCGCCGCAGGGCCTCGCCGGCGCCGGCCACCTCGGCACGCAGCTGCTCCTCGTGCTCGCGAGCGCGGGCGGCATCGGCTCGGAGCCGGCCCGGGTCGGTGCGGTTCGCCGGTTCCGGCTCGGAGCTGCCGAGCAGCCGAGCCCGTTCGGCCGCCAGCCCGGCGGTGCCCCGGGCCCGTTCGCGCAACCCGGACAGCTCGAACCAGACCTGGGAGACCTGACGCATCCGGGGCGCGGCCGCCGCCGATTCCTCGCCCAGCCGGGTGAGGGTGGCCCGCCCCTGCGCCACCGCCTGCTCCACCTCGGCCCGGCGAGCCAGCAGGGCGGTCTCGTCCGCCACCTCCTGCTCCAGGGTGTTGGTGAGCTGGACCAGTTCGTCGGCCAGGAGCCGGGCCTTGGCGTCGCGGGCGTCGGCCTGGATGCTGGCGGCCCGGCGGGCGACCTCGGCCTGCCGCCCGAGGGGGCCGAGCTGGCGCCGGATCTCGGTGGTCAGATCCGCGAGCCGGGTCAGATTGGCCTGCATCGCGTCCAGCTTGCGGAGGGCCTTCTCCTTGCGCTTGCGGTGTTTGAGGACCCCGGCCGCCTCCTCGATGAAGCCGCGGCGGTCCTCCGGGGTGGCGCGCAGTACGGCGTCGAGCTGGCCCTGCCCGACGATGACGTGCATCTCGCGGCCGATGCCGGAGTCGGAGAGCAGCTCCTGCACGTCGAGCAGCCGGACCGGCGCCCCGTTGATGGCGTAGTCGGAGCCGCCGGAGCGGAACATCGTCCGGGAGATCGTCACCTCGGTGTAGTCGATCGGCAGCGCCCCGTCGGAGTTGTCGATCGTCAGGGCCACCTCGGCGCGGCCCAGCGGCGGCCGGCCGGCGGTGCCGGCGAAGATGACGTCCTCCATCTTGCCGCCGCGCAGGCTCTTGGCCCCCTGCTCGCCCATCACCCAGGCGAGGGCGTCGACGACGTTCGACTTGCCCGACCCGTTGGGCCCGACCACGCAGGTGATGCCCGGCTCCAGCCGCAGCGTGGTCGGCGAGGCGAAGGACTTGAAGCCTTTCATCGTCAGCGATTTCAAGTACACGACGCCTACCTCCTCTCGGGCTGTCAGCTACGGTCGACCACGATGCCCGAGGCTACCCGCAGGCACCGACAGCACCGCGCCGCAACTCCGTCGGAACCGCCGACGGCTCCCGACAGGATGGCCGAACCGGCCAGCCCCGTCACATCAGCCGGTCCAGCCGTCCCGGCCCGGGCGGCGGAGCCGCGGGTTCCACCCAGTGCGACCGCTGGCCGGCGGCAACGGTCGAACGGGACGGGCGGGCCCACCGAATCCGCTCCGTAATTCGCTCAAAACAGCAGGGATAGAGCAACTTCGGTCGGCTGCTCGACGCCCACTGTCACACCGCAGGGATATGGTCAACACCATGGACGCCCTGGACCTTGCCCGACTCCAATTCGGCGCGACGACGGTCTATCACTTCATGTTCGTCCCGCTGACCATCGGGCTCTCTCCGATCGTGGCGATCCTGCAGACGATCTGGTACCGCACGGGCGACGAGAAGTGGTTCCGGCTCACCCGGTTCTTCGGCAAGCTGCTGCTGATCAACTTCGCGATCGGGGTCGCGACGGGCATCGTCCAGGAGTTCCAGTTCGGCATGAACTGGAGCGAGTACTCGCGGTTCGTCGGCGACGTGTTCGGGGCGCCGTTGGCGATCGAGGCCCTCGCGGCGTTCTTCGTCGAATCGACATTCCTGGGGCTGTGGATCTTCGGTTGGGACCGGTTGCCGAGGCCGGTCCACCTGGCCTGCATCTGGCTGGTCTCCGCGGGCACGTGGGCCAGCGCCTATTTCATCCTGGCCGCCAACTCCTTCATGCAGCACCCGGTGGGGGCGATCTACAACGCCGAGACGGGCCGCGCGGAGCTGCAGTCCATCGGTGAGCTGCTCACCAACGTGACCACGATCGTGGCGTTTCCGCACGTCATCGCCGGTGCCCTGCTCACCGGGGCGACGTTCGTGACGGGCATCGCGACCTGGTGGATGGTCAAGGCGGCCCGCGCCGGTCGGGAGGAGGACTCCCGGACGTACCGCTCCGGCACGATCGTCGGGCTGGTCGTGCTGATCGTCGCCGGCATCGCGGTGATGCTCAGCGGTGACTTCCAGGCGAAGATCATGTTCAAGCAGCAGCCGATCAAGATGGCCGCGGCGGAGGGCCTGTGTCACGGCGAGGAAGGCGTGC
>JBDIAG010000572.1:0-3500 GCA_039812305.1 Actinomycetales bacterium
CCCGGCCGGACCGAACCCGCTGTAGGAGAGCGGACTGACCAGCCGCCCGGCCCGCACCTGTTCGGCGAGCTCCGGATCGGCCAGCCCCGCCTGCAGGGTGTCGGCCACCTGGTGCAGCGCGTCCCGGCTGGCGTTCTCGCCACGTTCGCCGGCCAGGCCGTGGGCCTGCGTCGCCAGCGCCCGGACCACCTGCTGGCGCTGCTGGCCCAACCGGCGCAGATCGTCCGCCGACAGCCGGGTCTGCGCCCGCCGCATCGCCGCGCCCAGCTCCAGCAGCGCCTCGATCTGCTCCCCCGCCTCGCGCACCAGCAGGTTGACCAGCCAGGCGGCGGTGTTCGGCTTGCGCAACGCGCCGATCCGCCGGGCCAGATCCTTCTCGCCGGCGGCCTTGGCCTGGGCGACCAAGGCGGACCGGCGGGTGATGAACTCGCCGGGCAGCACGGAGTACAGCTCGTCCGCGGCTTCGTCGAAGTCCGGCGGCCGACCCGCGTCGCGCAGCTCAGCGTTCATCAGCCGAGCCGCCGGGCCGCCTCCACCGCCCAGTAGGTCAGGACGACGTCCGCGCCGGCCCGGACGATGCCGGTCAGCGCCTCGTCGATCGCCCGTTCCCGGTCGATCCAGCCGTTGGCGGCGGCCGCCTCGAGCATCGCGTACTCGCCGCTGACCTGGTAGGCCCAGACCGGCACGTCCACGCCGTCGGCGACCGAACGGAGGACGTCCAGGTACGGCAGGGCCGGTTTCACCATCACGATGTCCGCGCCTTCGGCCACGTCCAGGCGCACCTCGCGCAGCGCCTCGCGGGCGTTGGCCGGATCCTGCTGGTAAGTGCGCCGGTCGCCGGTGAGCTGGGAGTCGACCGCCTCGCGGAACGGGCCGTAGAACGCCGAGGCGTACTTCGCCGCGTAGGCCAGCAGCACCACGTCCTGGCGGCCCGCCTCGTCGAGCGCGTCGCGGACGGCCGCGACCTGGCCGTCCATCATCCCGGACAGACCCAGCACGGTGGCGCCGGCCTGCGCCTGCGCCAGCGCCATCGATCGGTAGCGGGACAGCGTGGCGTCGTTGTCGACCCCGCCCGCCTCGTCCAGGACACCGCAGTGACCGTGGTCGGTGAACTCGTCCAGGCAGAGATCGGCCATCACGACGGTCCGGTCGCCGACCTCGCCGGCCACGTCGCGCAGCGCGAGGTTGAGGATGCCCTGCGGGTCGTCGGCGCCGGAGCCGGTGGCATCCCGCGCCGCCGGCACGCCGAAGAGCATCAGCCCGCCGACGCCGCGCTCGACGGCCTCGATCGCCGCCGCGACCAGCGACTCCCGGGTGTGCTGGAGCACGCCGGGCATGCTGCCGATCGGCTGCGGCCAGTCGATCCCCTCGCGGACGAACATCGGCAGCACCAGCTGACCCGGCGTCAGCCGGTTCTCCCGCACCAGCCTGCGCAGCGCCGCCCCGTTGCGGAGCCGACGCGGACGCTCCTGCGGAAATCCCATCCCGGCGATCCGTCTCAGCGAGCGCGGCGACGGCTGGTGGCGGTCTTCTGGGACGGCTTCAGCACCGCCTCGCCCTCGGCGATCGCGGCCTGCCGCAGCCCGGCGCCGAAGTCCGCCAGCGCGTCCACCAGGGCGTTGGCGCTGGCCTCGGCGGCCAGCACGTCCACCCGCAGCCCGTGCTCCTCCGCGGTCTTCGCCGTCGCCGGGCCGATGCAGGCGACCACGGTCGCCGGGTGCGGCTTGCCGGCGATGCCGACGAGGTTGCGCACGGTCGAGGACGAGGTGAAGAGCACGGCGTCGAACTGCCCGGACTTGATCGCGTCCCGCACCGGCGCCGGCGGCGGGGTGGCCCGCACCGTGCGGTAGGCGGTGACGTCGTCGACCTCCCAGCCGATCTCCTGCAGACCGGCCACCAGGGTGTCGGTGGCGATGTCGGCGCGGGGGAGGAAGACCCGGTTGATCGGGTCGAGCACGCTGTCGTACGGCGGCCAGTCGACCAGCAGGCCCTTGGCGGACTGCTCGCCCGACGGCACCAGGTCGGGGTTGATGCCCCAGTCCCGCAGCGCCGCCGCGGTGACCCCGCCGACCGCCGCGACCTTCAGGCCGGAGAAGGCCCGCGCGTCCAGCCCGTACTCCTCCAGTTTCTCCCGGATCGCCCGGACGGCGTTGACGGAGGTGAAGCCGACCCACTCGTACCGTCCGGTGACCAGCCCGGTGACCGCCTTGTCCATTTGGTGCGGCGTACGGGGCGGCTCGACCGAGATCGTCGGGACGAGTTCGGCCACGGCGCCGTAGCGGCCCAGCCGGTCCATCAGCGGCCCGGCCTGCTGCTGGGTGCGCGGCACCAGCACTCGCCAGCCGAACAGCGGCTTGGTCTCGAACCACGAGATCCGTTCCCGCAGAGCGACCGTCGGGCCGAACACGGCCACCAGCCGCTCGCCGGCGACACGTTCGGACGCGCTCGGCTCCTCCGCCGGCTCCTCGGCGGCGAGCCCGCCGAGGGTGGTGTCGACCGTCACCTGACGAGTGGTCGTGCCGCCGGACGTGATCACCAGCGGAGTCTCGGCGCTGCGGCCCGCCTTGACGACGGCCGCGGCTGCCGCGATCAGATCGCACCGGTGACCGAGCAGCACGACGGTGGACTTCGCGTCGAGCAGGTCCGCGGCGTGGAATCGGGTCCGGGTGTCGACGAGGTGCACCTGCTGAACACCGGTCGAGGTCACCGGCACGCCCGCGAAGGCGGGCACCGCCGTGGCGGCGGCCACCCCGGGGACGACGTCGAACTCCAGGCCGGCCTTCTGACAGGCGAGCATCTCCTCGGCCAGACCGCAGAACAGCGAGCCTTCACCGTCCAGGAGCCGCACCACCCGCCGGCCGTCCTTGGCCGCCTTGGTGAGCAGCTTCGCCCGGCCCGCGTGGGTGAGGGGCTGACCGTTCTCCCCGAAGCCGCCGTCCAGCAGCTCGACGTCCGCCGGGCAGTAGCGTTCGATCAGCGTCCGCCGGCGCCGATCGTCCTGCGGACGATCGAGAACGACCACCTCCGCCGACGACAGCTCCTCGGCGGCACGGACGGTCACCAGACCGGGATCCCCCGGTCCGGTTCCGACGAACACCACACTGCCGCGGGCAGGCGCGAACTTCGCGGTCACGATAACTCTCCTACAACGGGTGTCCGGCCAAATGCCGGCGCTTGGTTCGAAAGTTCGATGTCTTCACCAGTCTCAACAGTGCCCGGCCGGAAAACTTCCGACTCTCCCGATTGCGGCACAGTCGAAGAGCGGCCGCCACCGGCCGGTCGCAGTCCATCGGTCAGCTCGGCCGCGCCGTCCTCGATCAGGATCCGGGCGAGCCGGCGGCCGAGCCCGGCGGGGTCGTCGACCGGGCCGGTCAGACTGCGCCGCAGATCGGCGCTGCCGTCGAGGGCGGCGACCACCGCACGCAGATACAGCTCCGGGCCGTCGACGCCCTCGGCCGCCTCCGCCAGCGCCCCGACCGGGGCGGCACACCCGCCCTCCA
>JBDIAG010000573.1:0-3492 GCA_039812305.1 Actinomycetales bacterium
GTCTGGGCCGCGCCTACAACCTGGCGGCCCCGGCGTCCGGTCGGATCATGTCCGGTGGTGTCGACTCCTCGGCCCTCTACCCGCCGAAGAAGTTCTTCGGCGCGGCCCGCAACATCGAGGGTGGCGGTTCGCTGACGATCATCGCCACCGCGCTGGTCGAGACCGGTTCGAAGATGGACGACGTCATCTTCGAGGAGTTCAAGGGCACGGGTAACTGCGAACTCCGGCTGAACCGGAGCCTGGCCGACAAGCGGGTCTTCCCGGCTGTGGACGTCAATCGCTCCGGCACCCGCAAGGAGGAGATCCTGGTCGGACGCGAGGAACTGGCCATCATGTGGAAGCTGCGCCGCGTGCTCGCCGCGCTGGACACGCACCAGGCCCTGGAACTCCTGCTCTCGAAGCTCAAGGAGACCAAGTCCAACGCGGAGTTCCTCATGCAGGTGGCCCGCAACACGCCGGGAGCGCTCTCCGGCGACGACTGAGCTCTGCAGACCCATTTCGAGGGGTCGCGACACGCCCGCAGAACCCGATTCTGACGGCCTGTCGTGGCCCCTCGTTGCGTTCCCTCGCGAGTTCTCGTATCAGGAGGGGCTGGTGCCGGCACCTCCGGTGAGGTCGGCGTCCCAGAGTGGGGCGCGGGCGCAGTCAGGAGGGAAGGCCATGGGCAACGACGAACCCGATGCGACAACGGCATTCGAGGTGATGGGGGCAAACGAGTCCGATCACCAGCCCGGCGTGCAGTCGTCCGCCGACTCCGCGCCGGCGAGCACGGACGGCGCCGAGCTGCCACCGCTGATCACCGGCGACATCGATGCGACGCCGGTGCGATCCCGGTTCGTCGACGGAGGGCAGTGATCATGCAACTGCATTTCCGGAACCGGTATCACACCCGCGTGTACGTGGCCGTCATGTTCTACAGCCCCGGGCCGTGCGGCCAGTACGGCAACTGGGGGACGCGCGGCTGGTGGGCGATCGACCCGGGTGGCGAGGCCTACGTGCTGAACACCAACAACCGGTATGCCGCCTACTACGCCGAGGCCAGCAACGGGGCCGTCTGGGCCGGAGACCGGGGACCGATCTACGTCTACCAGAACGCCTTCGACTCCTGCATCGGCATCGGCAGTACCGGGGCCAAGGCGATCGTGGGCTGCCGGCAGGTCGACCTGGGCAGCTATGACAGGTACTACGTGAATCTGACCGCGTGAGGTCGATCTGACCGCACGATGTCGTCCGGAAAGTGGAACCGGCCCCCAGCGTGAGCCTGGGGGCCGGTTCGGCGTCGTGGCTGTCCGTCAGCCGGGTGGACGGGTCAGTGCATACCCTTGACCGGGCCGCCGACGTCGCTCGAGTCGTGGACGAGACCGAGCTTGTGCTCCATCTCCTCCAGCGGCACACCCTTCGTCTCAGGCATGAACTTGAGCACCCAGAACAGCTGACCGATCATGCAGACCGCGAAGATCCCGAAGGCGATGCCGCCGCCCAGGGCCCCGATGATCGGCGGGAACGCGAACGAGGTGATCGCCGCGAACACCCAGTGCGTGAGCGAGCCGAGCCCCTGGCCACGGCCACGGATCCGGTTCGGGAAGATCTCGGAGATGAACACCCAGATCACCGCGCCCTGGCCGAAGGCGTGGGCGGCGATGAAGACCATCAGGCCGAGAAGCACGAGGTTCGCCGACGTCGCATTGAAGTTCGGCTCGTAGTAGAACATCACGCCGGAGAGGAATCCGAGGCTGATCAGATAGCCGATGGAACCGACGATCATCAGCTTCTTGCGGCCGAACCGGTCGATCACCGCCAGCGCGGCCATCGTCGCGACGAGGTTCATCAACCCGACACCGGCGCTCATCAGGAATGCCGTGTTGGTGGCGGCTCCCGCCTTCTGCATCACGGTGGGGGCGTAGTACAGGATCGCGTTGATGCCGGAGAGCTGGTTGAACATGGCGATGAAGAACGCCAGCCAGATGACCTTCGAGTGCCCCTTGGTGAAGAACTTGACGTTGGGTGCGTTCTCGGCCGCCCGCAGCGACGCGCTGATGTCGTCGATCTCCTGACGCGCTTCCGCCTCGGTCATCGTGAGGCGGCGGACGACGATGTTGCCCTGCTCCTCACGGCCGTGGGCCATCAGCCACCGCGGCGTCTCCGGCACGGTCATCAGCATGAGCAGGAAGATCACCGACGGCACCAGCATGACGCCGAACATCCACCGCCACGCGGAGTCTGCCGGGGCTAGCTGCAGGATGATGTAGTTGGACAGGTAGGCGACCAGGATGCCCAGCACGATGTTGAACTGGACGAGGCCGACCAGCCGGCCGCGCACCCGGGCGGGGGCGATCTCGGCGGTGTAGATGGGCGCACACACGGAGGACGCGCCCACGCCGATGCCGCCGATGAAGCGGGCGAGCATGAAGATCCAGTAGCCGGCCGAGTGCTCGGGGGCCAGCGACGTGCCCAGCGAGCAGATGACGTAGAGGACGCCGATGACGGCCATGACCTTCTTGCGGCCGAAGGTGTCCGCCGGCTTGCCGGCCACCAGGGCGCCGATGATCGTGCCGATCAGGCCCATCGTGACGGTGAAGCCCAGAGCCACGTCGGAGAGGTCATAGACCCTGACCAGGGAGTCGTTGGCTCCGGAGATGACAGCTGTGTCGAATCCGAAGATCAGTCCGCCCACGGAGGCAACCAGGGCGCTGCGAAGTACGAGTGGTTTCACTCTCGGCAACCTAGTGATGCGCGCACCCGGCGACAGGCTTCAGAGATTGCATTTTGGCCACAAAGATTGCCCTTTTCCGGCTTTGTGTTGGCCTGACGTTCATCGGGCGTTGGCCGGTGTTGCTTCGTATTGTTCTGCTGCTCCGCCGAGGAGTGCCCGCGTCCACGGGTGGAGCCTGAGGCTGTTCGGGTGGTCTTACTCACGTCGGCTTCACGTGGGAGCAGGATGATCCGATTCAGGCCGTGGTCCCGGTGACAGCCGGACGGAGCACATCGGAGGTCTGAATGAGCCAGGCGGCGTTCGCCGACGAACTGACTCGCGTGGAGACGCTGATGACGCAGCGGCGCTACGACGTGGCGATCCCGCTGTTGGAGCGCATGGCGTTCACCAATCCGGAGGACGGCCAGATCTGGCGTCGCCTGACCGATGCCCTGATCGAGAACGGCGAGTACGAGCGGGCCGCGATCACGTCCTACGCCTACGAGGCTCTGGCCCCGAGTCCGCGCGCGTACCTGATGCGCAGCCGGGCGCTGCTGGTGGTGGAACCGCACGAGGCGCTGGTGCCGGCCCTGTCGGCGCAGGCCGCGGCGCCGGAGGACTGGGCCACGCACGCTCAGGTGGCCCGCTGCTACGTGGCCGGTCCGGACATCGCCGGCCTGGGGCTCCGGGCGGCGCAGCAGGCGGTCGATCTGGGTCCGGACGAGGCGGAGGCCTTCGTGGTCCTGGCCCTGGCGATGCGCCGCCACGAACGCTTCCAGGAGGCCGAGGCCGCTGCCGGT
>JBDIAG010000574.1:0-3487 GCA_039812305.1 Actinomycetales bacterium
GCCCCGAAACCCGGCGCGACCGGCGCTCCACCGATGCCGGCACCGTCCAGCAGGGACGATTCGAAGTCGACCAGTCGGGCGCCGAAGGTGCCCAGGTCGAGCACGTTGCTCAGATGCACGTCGCCGTGCACGACGCCGAGGGCGTGCATCCGGCGCAGTTGCCGCACCAGGCTGTCGTGCACGCGTTCCACCCAGGACTCGTAGTCCCGGGCGGAGTCCTGGTCCGCGGCCGCGCCGGCCGGGATCCGCCGGGTCGGGTGTTCGCGGGCAGCCCGGGCGATCACCGCGGATCCGCCCAGGTCCTGCATGAAGAGGAAGTCGCTGTCCCCGACCTCGACGTAGCGATAGGGCTCCGGCGCCAGTCCACTGCCCGCCAGCCGTTGCAGCACCCGCCATTCGTGCCGGAGCCGGTCGACGCCGTCCACCCCGTCGGCATCCGTGCCGTAGTGGTGACGCGCCTCCTTGACCACGACCCGATCCCCGCTCGAGGTCCGGCCGCGGTAGACGCCACCGCCGTTGCTGCGGTGCAGCAGTTCGGCGTCGTGCAGGTCGAGCACGCCGGCCGGCGCCTCGCCGGTGAGTCGCCGGACGACCGCCGGCGGTGGGCCGGTGGGGGTCAGCGCGTGATCGGGCCGGGCCACGCCATCCTGCAATCGCAGCCGCTGCAGTCGTCCCGACTCGCTCTCCGCCCAGAGCCCCTGGTAGGCGCCGAATCTCACCGAGACCGGAGTCCCGGGCACCGGCCGGTCACCACGCACCCGCGGTGCCGGCATCCCGGCCAGCGCCTCGGCGAGGCGGGGCAGCACGGCACTCAGCTGTTCCTCGTCCGGGTAGAGGGTGATGACCTTGCCGGCCGAGGACGGGTCGGCGTACTTCTGCTGGGACCACAGCACCAGCTCGCGCGAGCGCAGGTACTTCAGCGCGACGCCGGCCCCGAGGCCGATCTCGAGCGCGGTGCGCACGGCGGCCGGGTAGGTCTCCGGCGTGGCCGAGACGTGGATCTTCCAGCCGGCCGCCGGCAACGGCCCCGACGTGCGCAGCAGCAGCCAGGGGCCGTTGACCGACCGGGTCCAGCCGGTGGGCAGCCGCAGGTCCGCCGCTGGTCCGTGCGCGGGGTCCGGTTCCGCGGCCCAGGGGACGTCGTAGAACCGGGCATCGGCACAGGTGAAGGAGGCGTATTGAGTGTTCACTTTCTACTACCCCGAGGAATCGTCAATATCGTCCAGGCCATCTTGGCGGCCAGATCGGGCACCTGAGCACGAATTGGGCGTGGCGATTCTCATATTCCGGCCGGAATCCGGACAACCTGGGCCGCAAAGCTGAGCCCCGCGCCGAATCCGAGCAGCAACGCCGGGTCGCCGGGCCCGACCCGGCCGTCCTCGATCAGCCGCGACAGGGCCAGCGGAATCGAGGCCGCGGAGGTGTTGGCGTCCGTCACGACCGAGTCGGCCACGACGACCTCCTCGGGCAGGTCCAGGGCTCTCGCGAGGGCCGTCACGATCCGGCGATTGGCTTGATGCGGGACGAACGCCCGGAGATCGCCCAGGTCCAGCCCGGCCCGCCGCACGGCCTGCCGGGCGACCTCCGCCATCTCCTGGCAGGCCCAGGTGAAGACCTCCAGGCCGGCCATCCTCAGGACCGGCCAGGCGGCGTCCGGCCGGAATCCGCCCGAGCCGTCGCGGCAATCGATCCAGGTGGGGCCGATGTCGACCAGGTCCGCGCGCGAGCCCTCCGACCCCCACACGACCGGCCCGATCCCGGCCGCACCGTCCGGCGACGGGCCGATCACCGCCGCCCCCGCGCCGTCGCCGAAGAGGAAGGCGGTCGAGCGGTCCTGCCAGTCCACGAAGTCGCTCATCCGCTCCGCGCCGATCACCAGGACGTGCCGGGCGCTGCCCGCGCGCACCAGGCCGTCCGCGACCGCCACCGCATGACAGAAGCCGGCGCAGGCCGCCGAGATGTCGAAAGCGGCAGCGCGGCAGCCGAGTCCGGTCGCGACCAGGGGGGCCGCGGCGGGCGTCTGGTACGGATGGGTGATGGTGGCCACGATCACGGTGTCGATCTCGGCCGGAGTCAGCCGGCAGGCCTGCAGGCAGTTGCGGCCGGCGCGAACCGCCAGATCGACCACCGAGTCGTCGGTGGCCAGGTGCCTGCTGCGGATCCCGGATCGCTTGCGGATCCACTCGTCCGTCGAGTCGATGCGCTCGCAGATCTCGGCGTTGGCCACCGCCGGACCGGGGAGGTGGTGGCCGAGGCCGAGGATCCCGGCCGCCGCACCGGAGGACGAGGTCAGTCCCATCGTCAGGCGCCGGGCCGGCTGCCGACCAGCTCCCCCAGGCCGGCCCGCGCCCGGAGCACTTTGCGGTCCACCTTTCCGTTGACCGGAAGCCGCGGCAGCTCCGCGACCACGTGCACGACGTCGACCGTCCCCGGGCTCGGGTCGCGGACCTCGAGGGCCGCCCTCAGCCGCGCGGGCAGACACTCCACCTCGGCCTGGGGGTGCGCCACCACGAAGGCGTGCACGCGGGTGTCCCCGCTCATCTCCAGAACCACGACCACACCGGCCTCGGCCACCTCGTCGAGTTCCTCCAGCCGGCGCTCGATCGGCGACGGGTAGACGATCTCGCCGTCCCGGTAGCCGACGTCCGCGATCCGGTCCAGCACGAACACCCGTCCCCGGTCGTCGAGACGGGCGACGTCCCCCGTGCGGAACCAGCCGTCCGCGGTGAACGGACGCAGGTCCGGGCGGCCCAGATAGCCGAGCATGAGCTGCGGCCCGCGGATCTCCAGCTGGCCGACCTGGCCGGTGGGCAGCGGAGCGCCCGAGGTCAGGTCGGTGATCCGGGTCTGGGTGTCGGCCAGACCGTAGCCGACCGAACCGGGCACGGCGCGCTCCGGGGAGTCGCTGTGCGAGAGATAGCACGACTCGGTCTGCCCGTAGCCCTGGAAGACGTGCGCCGAATAGCGCTCCCGCAGGGTGGCGATCACCTCCGGGCTCAGCGACCGGCTGCCGGCGGCGATGTAGCGGACGGCCGGCATCCGCAGGTCCCGCAGTTCGGGTGCCTTGGCCAGCCGGTCGAGACGCGGCGGCTGGCTGTAGAAGTGGGTGACCCCGTGCCGCGCGGCCTGCCGGGTCGCGACGGCGATGTCGTCGCTGCTGCACAGCACCTGGGTGGCGCCCCGGAAGACGGTGGCGTTGGTGTGCATCGGGTTGAGGATCGGCAGGTGGCAGAGCACCACCGAATCGGGTCGGATCCGGTGCGCGGAGCTCATCTGCCACGCGTTGGCCTTGACTCCCCGGTGCGGGACGAGCACCGCCTTGGGCGGCCCCGTGGTGCCGCTGGTGTACAGGATGGCCACGGGCGCGTCGTCGGCCGGCAGATCGTCCGTGGCCCGATCGGCGACGCCGAGGTCGCTCGCGCGTTCGTCCGCGAGCCTGCGGCCCTCCTCGGCCAGGACGGGCAGCTCGTCGGCGACGCAGAGGTCG
>JBDIAG010000575.1:0-3484 GCA_039812305.1 Actinomycetales bacterium
GGCGATCGGGCCGACGACCATCGGCAGGTTCCAGGCGGGGGAGCCGCAGGCCTTCTCGGCGTCCGCGGGCTCGTTGTCCTTCAGCGCCGAGTCGGAGCCGGCGAAGTCCACCTGGCCGGCGATCAGGTTCTTGATCCCGGCGCCGGAGCCGGAGGGGTTGTAGTTGATCGTGGCGTCCGGGCAGGCGTTCTGGAAGCTGGAGATCGCCCTCTCGATCGCGTTCTTCTGCGCCGACGAGCCCTCGGCCTTCAAGGTGCCGGTCGGGCAATCCGACACGGTGGCGCCGGAGGTGTCGCCCTCGGCGCCGGTGGTGTTGTTGTCGCTGCCGCAGCCGGCCAGGGCGATCACGCATGTGGTGGCCAGGGCTGCAAGAGCGCGGGTACGGGTTGTCGTCATGGGGGTGGTTCCCTCTTCAACGGCAGAGTCGGCAAGGGACGGATGCTCCGTCCGCTCGGAAACTACGGACCGCAGGTGTCTCGAATCCTGAGCGCAGGTGAATCGGGAGTGAACGATGGGGAAGCACTTCCCCGGAAGTCCGCGACACGGCCCGGAATTGGGTGGAAGGCTTGGCCCATGGCCTTTGCCCAGAGTGCGGACCGCGACCGCCTGATCGAAGCCGGCCGGCAGCTGCGCACGCGGATGCCGGTCGAGGAACTGGCCACCCACGTCGCGCGCGACGGTGAGACCGCGGTGAAGCTCGTGCTCGAGGCGAACCGGGGACGGGTGGAGGAACTGGTGCCACTGCGGCTGGCCAGGATGGCCACCGGCCCGTTCGCCTTCCTGCGCGGTTCGGCCGGGGTGATGGCTCACGATCTGGAGGCCGGCCCGGCGAGCACCGGGTTGCTCGCGCAGATCTGCGGTGATGCGCACATCTCCAACTTCGGCTTCTTCGCCTCGCCCGAACGACGGCTGGTGATGGACGTCAACGACTTCGACGAGACCCTGGTCGGGCCGTTCGAGTACGACGTCAAGCGGCTGGCCGCGTCGATCGTCGTGGCCGCCCGCGAGTACGGCTTCGGCGAGGACGCCGCCACGGACGCGGTCGGCGACGCCATGCTCACCTATGCGGAAGTGACCAGGGCCCTGGCGAAGATGCCGGTGATCAACGCCTGGACGGCCGAGTTCAATCCTCGAGCGGTCCGCAAGCTCAAGCTGGGTCATCTGGAGTCCGTGCTGCGCAGCGTGGCCGAGAAGGCGCTGGCCAACGACTCGGCTCGGGTGGCGAACAAGATGACCGCCACCACCGACGAGCACTGGCACTTCGTCGACAAGCCGCCGATCCTGCGACGGTTGCACGGCGACGAACGGGAGGCCGTGCGAGCCGGACTGATCGGCTACGCGGGCACGGTGATGTCCACCCGGGCCGTCCTGCTCAGCCGCTACCACCTCGCGGACCTTGCCTTCCGCGTGGTCGGTGTCGGCTCGGTCGGCACGCGCGCCTACATCGCCCTGCTGCACGGCACCAACGACGACCCGCTGGTGCTGCAGATCAAGGAGGCCCGTCCGAGCGTCTTCGCCGGCTCGCCGCGCTGTCACGTCGCGGTCGGCGGCGGGGACGGAAACCGGGTGGTGCACGGGCAACGGACCATGCAGACGTTCAGCGACCCGATGCTGGGCTGGACCCAGGTGGAGGGCCGGGACGCCTTCGTGCGGATGTTCCGCGACCTCAAAGGCAGCATCGACGTCGCCGATCTCCAGCCGCGGCAGCTGGACGGCTACGCCCGGGTCTGCGGGGCGCTGCTGGCTCGCGCCCACGCCCGTTCTCTCGACCCGCACGTACTGCGCGGCTACCTGGGCAAGGGCCGCAAGCTGGCGGCGGCGATGGTGCGGTACGCGACCGCCTACGCCGACCAGACCGAGCGCGACTTCGAGGCCTTCACCGCCGCGATCAAGGCCGGCCGGGTGAGGGTGGCCGACGACCCGCTCACGTGACGGCGCGCGTCATGAAGGGGGCGAGCAGTTGCAGCACGTGCTCGAAGAGGGCCGGCGGATGGGAGACGAGGGTGTCCGCGGCGCGGATGGCGCCGTAGTCCAGCTTCTCGAACGCGACCCCGGCGACCTGCAGCACGTCCAGGACGGCCCCGGCGAGCACCGCGTAGCCGCAGGTGGTGGCATGCACGCCGTCCAGCCCGAAGAATCCGCCCTGGGTGCGGCCACCGGCGTTGGAACGGAAGAACCGGGTGTCGAGGTCGCTGTACGCCTCGGGTAGGTCGTAGGGCGTCCAGGGGTTGTTGCGGCCGGTGAGCGGGTCGTCCAGGTATCGGCGGAAGGCGACGCCGTCGAGGATGCCGCACAGGTCGAGCAGGTACCAGTCGCGGCCCTGCTCGCGGGCCGTGCGCACGTGCCCGGCGATCACCTGGTTGTACTGGTCCACCGCCGAGTCCATCGCCCTGGCCTGCTGGTGGGTGAGATGGCGGTGTTTGGTCGGGCGGAAGTCGTCCTCGTCGATCCAGAAGTCGATGTAGTAGGGGAAGTAGCGCGAGCCCTTGCGCCACTTCTTTCCCGGGGCGGCCGGGTTGACGCCCTTGGCGATCGGCGCGACCGTGACGTGCGGAACGGTCGCCAGGATGACCCGCCGAGCCTTGACGTCGCGCAGACGGCGCACCAGCTCGTCGTACTCCAACCCGAAATGCACCGGGTTCCAGACGTTGTACTCGTCCTTGCCGTCCAGGTCCCGGAACGCCGGACCGGACCAGGCGACCCGCTTGTTGACCACCGCGTCCAGCACGTTGTTGGCCCCGAGGGCGACGATGAGGGTGGCGATCCCGCCGTCTCGTCCGTGCGAGGCGACAGCGTCCACCTGGGTGGCCTGCGGGCCGAACGGGGCGAGCACGGAGGCGGCCGCGATGTCGTTGTCGTTGTCCGGGATCGCGCCCAGCAGGTTGTCGCGCGGCGGGTTGTCGGCGATCCGGCGGGCCGCCCGTCCGGCGGTGGAGGACAGGCTGTCGCGCAGGTCCCAGCCGTAGATCGCCAGGTTCTGGTAGCGGATGTCGGTACGGGCCGGGGTGGAGCCGGGCCCCCGCTCCCAGTAGTCCTCGTTGGCGTCGGCCAGCTGGTGCAGTGCGGCCGGCAGCCGCAGCACGTCCAGCGCACCGAGCGTCGTCCCGAACTTCTCCTGCAGCTTGCGCAGGGCGGTCTCGACGTTGAACGGCAGGCCGTCCAGCGGGCCGCCGTAGTGCGGCACCGAGAAGGACGTGCCGAGGGCGCGGGCGACCAGCGCGGGCCAGGACAGGTCCGTCCGGAACACCGCGCCGCTGCTGAGCCCGTGGGTCAGCGAATCGCCGAGCGTGACCAGGGTGTGCCGGGGGTTCTCCGGAACCTGCGGCAGATCCGGCGCCGGCGGGCCGAGCGGTACCCCGAGGGTCGGGTCGGTGATCCGGGCCGGACCTCGTCCGTGCCCAGGGATCGCCCACCACCGCCCGAGGACCTGTCGGAGCGAGCGGTCGACCTCATTCCACAGCCTGTGGACAGTGATGTGGACACG
>JBDIAG010000576.1:0-3484 GCA_039812305.1 Actinomycetales bacterium
GCGAGGCGGCGATCGCCGACAGCGCCAGGAACATCGCGACCAGAGTGACCCCGATGGCCAGCCACCCCGGGCAGCCTCTGGCGCGGAGCCAGGTGCTCATCGGGAAGAAGGTGATCACCACGATCGCCGCCAGCGTCACCGGGCCGATGATGCTCTGCAGATCGCGGACGCCCATCAGGATGACGAACATGGCCGCCACCCCGAGCAGCGTCGCCAACGTGGGCGGGATCGCAGGTCTGGTCGGCACGGCGACCCTCTCCGGACGGCTCGGCACCTCGGGCACGGTCATGCTGGCAGAGCCTACGCGCGGCAGAATGCCGGTGTGGGCAATGTCGGAACCCGGCGATGGCTGCGGCTGCGCGCCGCCGGCAATCTCCTCAATCTGTCGACGGTCTCCGGACTGCTGGTCGCGGTCGCCGGCTCGAGCCGGTTCCGGCCCGGCCCGGACGGGCTCATCCTGGCCGAGGGCTACCGTCACCGGTTCCCGATCGCCGGCGCCTTCACGATCGGCAACGTGGTCATCACCCGACACCGGTTCGGCTGGCCCATCGCCGACCTGGCCGGGGGCGCGCACCTCCTCCCGGCGGCCGTCCTGCGCCACGAGGGACGGCACGCGACGCAGTGGCTGGCCTGCGGCCAGTTCTTCCTCCCGGCCTACGCCCTGGCGATGCTGTGGTCCTGGTGGCGGACGGGAAACCTGGGCTCGGCCAACCCGTTCGAGCGCTGGGCCGGATTGGCCGAGGGCGGCTATCCCGAACGCGCGCCGCGCCGAGAGCCGGAGGGCCGAGAGCCAGAGGGACAGGGCTGAGAGCCGCAGGGCCAGGGCTGAGGGCCGGAGGGCCAGGGGCGGCCTCGGCGCTCCCGGCGCTGACCTCCAGGGCGGCCAAGCATCCAGTGACCGGCCGGACATCCCGTTATGGCTCGGGAATCCGGCTACGTGCCGGGCATCCAGCTACGTGCCCGGGCATCCAGCGATATCTGGCTGTTGGGCCTCCAGCCGGATGCTCGGCCTCGAACCCGGATGCTCACCGATCCGTCAGCTGCCAGGCGTCCTCGCCGCCCTCGTCCTCCTCGGCGCCGGCGAACATCTCCTCGACCGGATCGCCGTCGTAGCGCTCCTGGTCGAAGGCGCCGTCCGGGTCGGGCTCTCCGCGCAGCATGGCCAGGGTGGAGGCCAGGTCGTCCGGCTTCACCAGGACATCGCGGGCCTTGGAGCCCTCCGACGGCCCGACGACGCCTCGCGACTCGAGCAGGTCCATCAGCCGGCCGGCCTTGGCGAAGCCCACCCGCAGCTTGCGCTGGAGCATCGACGTGGAGCCGAACTGGGTCGTGACGACGAGCTCGGTGGCCTGGAGGAGGAGATCCAGGTCGTCGCCGATGTCTTCGTCGACCTGCTTCTTGGTCGCCTGCGCGGTGACGTCCTCCCGGTAGTTCGGCGCCAGCTGGGTCTTGACGTGACCGACCACCGACTGCACCTCGGTCTCGGTCACCCAGGCGCCCTGCACCCGCATCGTCTTGGAGGCGCCCATCGGCAGGAAGAGCGCGTCACCCTGGCCGATGAGCTTCTCCGCCCCCGGCTGGTCGAGGACGACCCGCGAGTCGGCCAGCGAGGACGTCGCGAACGCCATCCGGGACGGGACGTTCGCCTTGATCAGGCCGGTGACGACGTCGACGCTCGGCCGCTGGGTGGCCAGCACCAGGTGGATGCCGGCGGCCCGGGCGAGCTGGGTGATCCGCACGATCGAATCCTCGACGTCGCGCGGGGCGACCATCATGAGGTCGGCAAGCTCGTCGACGATCACCAGCAGGTAGGGGTACGGCGCGATGACCCGCTCGGACCCGGGCAGCGGCTTGACCCTCCCCGCGCGGACGGCCTTGTTGAAGTCGTCGAGGTGCTTGTAGCCGAAGGTGGCCAGGTCGTCGTAGCGCTGGTCCATCTCCTTGACGACCCACTGCAGCGCCTCGGCCGCCTTCTTCGGGTTGGTGATGATCGGCGTGATGAGGTGCGGGATGCCGTCGTAGGCGGTCAGTTCCACTCGCTTGGGGTCGACCAGCACCATCCGCACCTGATCGGGGGTCGCCCGCATGAGGATGGAGACGATCATGGAGTTGACGAAGCTCGACTTGCCCGAACCGGTGGCGCCGGCCACCAGCAGGTGCGGCATCTTCGCCAGGTTGGCCACCACGTAGCCGCCCTCGACGTCCTTCCCGACGCCCATCAGCATCGGATGCTCGTTGCGGCGCGCCGCCTGGCTGCGCAACACGTCGCCGAGCGCCACCGTCTCCCGGTCGGTGTTGGGGATCTCGATGCCGATCGCCGACTTCCCGGGGATCGGCGACAGGATCCGCACATCGGCGCTGGCGACCGCGTAGGCGATGTTCTTGCTCAGCGCCGTGACCCGCTCCACCTTCACGCCGGTGCCGAGCTCGACCTCGTACCGGGTGACGGTCGGCCCGCGGGTGAAACCGGTGACCTGGGCGTCGATGTCGAAGGAGTCCAGGACGCCGGTCAGGGCTTCGACGACGCGGTCGTTGGCCGCCGAGCGGGTCTTGTGCGGGGCACCCTCGGAGAGCACGTCGTTCTGCGGCAGGGCGTAGACGACGTCACCGGAGAGCTCCAGCTGCTCGACGCGCGTCGGCAGCGGCTGGGTGGGGGGCGGATCGAGCTCGGGGAGCTGCGTGTCCGTGTTCTCCCGACCCCCCGTGTTCTCCCGGCCCCCCGCGGCCGGGGTTGCGGCGGCCGGCGGGACCGGTCGGCCGCTACCCAGCCCGACCAGGACCTCGGTGTCGTTCTTGTTCGGCGCACCGTCGACGCTCTTCGGCTCGCCCTGGCGGGCGCGGGTCACGCTCGGCCGGGACGGTGGCCGGCCGGGGGACGTCGCCTTCGACGATTCACCGGCGGCCTTGGCGTCGTCCGGGCCCGCCCGGCCGGCCTTGTCCGCGGTGGCGGTCTTGTCGGCAGCAGCGGGGGCCGAACGCCGAGCGAACAACTCACGCAGGCGCCGCCGCTCGACGATGACGGGCTGCTCGAAGGCTTCATCCCCCTCGCGGGGACCGGTCTGGTCCGTGCTCTTGCCCGCGCGGCCGGACTTGTCCCCGCCCTTGGCCGCTGCCGTCTTGCCGGACTCGGTCGCCCGGGCCGACGGCGTGGGCTCCTGGTCGGATTCGCTCGTGGCCGGCTGGTGGCCGGTCAGCCGGAGGTATGCACCGACGATGCGGTCGGGGATGGCGTGCACCGGGGTGGCGGTGATGACCAGCACGGAGAAGAAGCCCAGCAGGAGCAGCAGCGGCATCGCCGCCCATACCGTGACCCCGGTGACCAGCGGCGCCGAGGCGAGCCAGCCGATCACCCCGCCGGCGGCCAGCAGCTGCTCGGCACCGTCGCCGGGCGAGGGCAGCCCGTACCAGATGTGGGTGAGCCCGGTCGCCGAGATGGCCAGCCCGGTGGTGCCGATCAGCATCCGGTTGGTGGCCTGGGTGGCGC
>JBDIAG010000577.1:0-3480 GCA_039812305.1 Actinomycetales bacterium
GCGGTCCGGCCGCGCTGACCTTCGCGCGGAGGATCCCCGTTGCCAGGCAACAGGAACACTCCTTTCGAGGGCACGGGGACGTCTCAATCCCGCAGATAGCTCACGTGCACGTGGTTGCGGTGGGCGAGGTTGTCGTTGGGGTTGGGCCCGTAGGTGCGGTACGGCTGCCAGCCGGCGTCGGCGTTGCGCGCCTGCCAGATCTTCATATCGAAGATGACGTACTTGACTCCGAGCTCCGGGGCGTGGGCCTTCGTCCATTCGGCGAGCTGCCAGCCGTAGGCCCGGCCCTCCGGCGTCCGGTAGTTCTCGATCATGAAGTCCACCGCGTAGCCGGCCGGGTGGTCCGACGTCGACAGCGACCGGCTGCCGACGCCGTACGTGGTCGTCACTCCCGGGAAGGCCGCCACCCCGCACCGGAGCCCGCGCAGGGACCGGGGCTTCAGACCGCGCTCCGAGGATCGTCCGGTCGCCGGGCATTCACCGGCCGGCCCGGGCGGCACCGCGCCGGCGACTCCGCCGCCCGCACCCGCCGAGCACGACGCCGCGCTCCCGTCGGCGGCCAGCGTGGTCAGGAGGTCCGGGTCGGCCTCCAGGGCGGCGACAACCGCGACCGCCTCCGTCCAGAAGGGTTGGTAGTAATGGGGATTCGCGTTGCGCTGGACGCGGTGCGCGGCGATCGTCGGAGCCAGGTCGTGGTAGCCGGGCACCTGTTGCAGCGCGCGGAAGAAGTTGGTCGCCGCCGTCCGCGGTGTCATCCGATCCTGATAGCTGCCCCACGCGCCGTTGGCGCGCTGCTGGAAGATCCCGCGGCTGTCCGGTCCGGCCCCGTCGCCATGGTCGATGTTGCGCAGGGACGACTCCCCCATCGCCGTCATCACTGCGACGGTGATGCTCCAGGCGTCCAGACCCAGCGCCTTCCCGGCGGCGACGACGTGACCGGCATTGACGATCTGCTCGCCCTTCCACGCTCCGATCTGGGTCGGTGGGGTCCGCGACGCGCTCACCGGAGTGACGACCGGGGTGCGGGCCAGCGCCTCCGTCGCCGCGCTCACCGCCGGCGCGGTGCCGTTCATGGTCAGCCCTTGGCTCGCCGCCCACTGCACCGGGTCGACGTGCCTGCCGTTCACCCACACCTCCCAGTGCAGGTGCGGCCCGGTGACCCGTCCGGTCGCCCCCTCGACGCCGACCTGCGTGCCGGGCGCCACCTGTTGCCCGGACCGCACCGAGAACGACTGCAGATGCATGTACTTGCTCACCAGGCCGTTGCCGTGGTCGACCACGACGACGTTGCCGCCGCCGCCCCCGCTGCTCAGCCTCGTCACCGTGCCGGCGCCCATGCTGAGCACCGGGCCGCCGTGCGGGCGCATCGAGAGATCCACTCCGGCATGCATCCTGCTCTGGCCGGTGACCGGGTGGACGCGCATCCCGTAGGGGCTGCTGATCACGTACCGGCCGGTCAGCGGCAAGCGGAAGCCCGAGCCCGACGCGGCCACCGAGCCGGCCACCGGCGCCAGACACGGATTGACCGCGAGCGCGGCCTGGGCGCCGCCGGCGAGCGGCACCAGGAACAGCACGAGCACGAACGGCATGGTCAGGGCACCCAGCACGAGCGCTCCGCCGAGCAGCCACCGGGTCACGGGACGGCTCCGTCCTCGACCTCGGGCACGATCGACATCACGGCCCATCCGTCCGGCCGGCGTTCGTCGCCGATCACGGTGACGGCCCAGACGCCGCGGTCGGTCGGGACGTCGACGACGGCGACCATGCCCTCCTCCTGCACCTCCCGCAGGCTGGCCGGGCCCCGCACCTGCGTGTACGCCACCAGGCCGGGGTCGGTACCCAGGTAGTCGTCCGCCGCCTGAGCCGTGAGGAAGGGCCGCACCTTCGCCCACCACTGCGCCTCGTGGACGGAGTCGGGTGGGCGGGCGAAGGCCGCGGCGAACGCCGACGCCGTCCCCGTCGCGTCCCCGGAGACGTCCGGATCCGGTTCGGCCGCAGGGTGTTCCGGGCCGCCGTCGGCACCAGGGGCCCCGTCCGGCTCAGCTCGCACGTCCGGCCAGTCGTCGACGTGACTGTCTTCGAGATCGATGTCGGTCCGGATCTCGTCGGGCGCGTCCGCGAGCCCGGTCGTGGTGGCGGACGGCCGGGCGGTCACGACCGGCTCCGCCGGTCGCAGCAGCTGGACGGCCAGGGCGGCGACGCCGGCCAGGAGCAGGAGCAGGGCCACCACCACGGCGAGTGTTCGGCCCGTTCGAGTAGAGGTCTTCAGGGTCATGCTGCCATCTTTAACCACCTGAGCATGAGTTTGACATCACTCAAGAGAGTCTGTGGATAACTAATGGAGTAAGACGTCGTTGGGTGTTAGATCGTCTCTGTAAGCGAGAACCCAGGTTGGAGACCCAACCGGAACCGGACATGTCCCGAACAAGCGAAGCGGAGACCGAACCATGCTGACCCTCGTCCACGTCCTGCAACCTCTGCTGGCCGTCAACGTGCCCACGCCCAATCCCAAGAACGCGCCCGAGTGGGCCACCGGCTTCACCGCGATGCTGAGCTGGGTCTCCTGGTTCGCCCTCGGCGTCTGCGTGCTCGGCGTGATCATCAGCGGCGGCGCGATGGCGCTGGCCAGCCGCCGCGGCGAGGGCGGCGAGCACGCCACCCGTCTGGGCTGGGTGCTGATGGGCTGCATCGTGATCGGCTCGTCCTCCGGCATCGTCACCGCCATGCTGCGGGCCTGAGGTCGGCGATCGCATGCTCTCCGGCCTCGGCGACGTCCTCGGCGGCAAGCTGATGGACGAGGCGCTGCAGAAGATGACCGAGCACCTGACGAACACCAGCAGCTCCTTCGTGGTCTCGCTCGGAACGGCGTGGATCGACCTGGAGCCGCTGGCCCTCGGCGAAGGCACGATCAGGGCCGCGGTGGACGGAACCGGAGCCCGGATCTCCTGGCTGATCGGGGCCCTGATGGTGCTGTCGGTGCTGATCGGCGGCGGCCGGATGGCCTGGGAGCACCGGGCCGATCCGGGCCGCAAGCTGGCGGTCAGCCTCGTCGTGGCGGCGGCCGCGCAGGTCGGCTCCTTCACGATCGTCGCCACGCTCGTCGACGCCTCGGACGCCTTCGCCGCGCAGCTGCTCAGTCACGGCGACGGCAAGGCGTTCACCGACCAGCTGACCGAGTCTCTGCTGAGCATGCCGACCGAGGCGGGCACGGTGATGATCGGCCTGCTGAGCCTGGTGGCGATCGCGGTCAGCCTCGTGCAGATCGTGCTGCTCCTGCTGCGGTCGGTGGTCCTGATCCTGATGATCGTGGTGCTGCCGATCACGGCGAGCTTCACGAACCTCGAGATGGGCCGCAGCTGGTTCCTCAAGTGCTGCGGCTGGACCCTCGCCTTCATCCTCTACAAGCCGGTGGCCGCGCTGATCTACCTCCTGGCGTTCAAGCTGCTGGAGAGCAAGCCCGCGGACGGCGACGTCCTCTTC
>JBDIAG010000578.1:0-3477 GCA_039812305.1 Actinomycetales bacterium
CCAACGCGGCCACTGGCGGATCCCACCGTGTCCGGTCGGGACAGAACGCAGCCGGTCGGGACCGAACGCGGCCATCCGCCACCCCGCTTCCAGGTGGGACCGGGGCGCGGCCGCGCGAGCGCGCGGCGCAGCCGGGCGACGTCGGCTCCGGCCCGCGGCGAGTGGCGAGTGGCGACGTTGAGCGCCGAATGGTCGCGCAAGTGCGCGCATAACGCTGCCATTGGGCACGTAACGTTGCCGTTCCCCGGTGTCCGGATCGCAGCCTGCTCGGTGGGCACCGGACCCGACCGCTCGTCACGAAAAGGCCGCACCGAACCCGGCGGCGCCGAACGCGAACCCGGCGGCACCGAACGCGACCGCTCGACACCGAACCCCGGAACGCCCGAACACAGGGACACGGGGCACCGAACCCAGGGCACCAAACCAGGGCACCAAACCAGGGCACCGAACCGAACCCGGGGCACCGAACCGGCGCACCGAACCCGGGCACCTTGCGCAGTCGCCGGACGGAGGCCGATCGGGCCGGTCGAGCCCTGCGCGACACCAGGGCCTGGCTCTAAGATCGGGAATCGTGACGACCTTCCACGACCTCATGCTGAAGCAGATCGGAATCGAGTTCGGCGCCAGTCAGCAGTACCTGGCGATGGCGGTCTACGCCGACGCCGAGGACCTCCCCCAACTCGCCTCGCGCTTCTACGCCCAAGCGGTGGAGGAACGCAATCACGCCCTGATGTTCACCCAGTACATGCTCGACCGGGACATCAAGGTCGCCATCCCCGGTGTGGACGAGGTCCGCAACGACTTCTCCTCCCCCGCCGACGCCATCGCCCTGGCTCTGGAGAGCGAACAGCGGGTCACCAGTCACATCGAGGAACTCTTCGCCGCCGCCCGTTCCGAGAACGACGCTCTGGGCGAGCAGTTCATGCTGTGGTTCCTCAAGGAGCAGGTGGAGGAGGTCGCCACCATGCACACCCTCCTGACCATCGCCAAGCGCGCCGGCGACAACCTGTTCCACCTCGAGGAGTACCTGGCGCGAGAGACCAGGGGCGGCGACGAGGACCCGGCGGCTCCCGGCGTGGCCGGCGGCGCGCTGTAGCCACACCCTCGGCCGGCGCGAGTCGATCCGCCCGACGCAGTCGATCCTCCCAGCGCGAGTCGATCCACCCCGCGCAGTCGATCCCCCGACGCAGTCGATCCCCCGACCCAGTCGATCCACCCGGCGCGAGTCGATCCACCCGGCGCAGTCGATCCACCCGGCGCGAGTCCCTCGGCCCGGGTGGGCTGAGGCGGCTCAGAACCCCGGCAGTGTCTCCTCGACGACTTCACCGGTCGTGGCGTCGAGGCGCTCCCCCGCGGCCAGTTCCGCGACGTCCAGCGGACGCAGTAGGTCCGCGCCGTTGTTGTCGGCATTGTTGACCAGCTTCGAGACCGGCACGGCCTGGAACCGCCCCGGCTCGGCCTGCGCCAGCATCGCCCGGACCTGCTCGGGTTCGGTCACCGCCGGATCCAGCCAGTCCTGCCACTGCTCGGGTTCCAGCACCACCGGCATCCGGTCGTGCAGGTGCGCCAGCCCCGCCTCGGCCTGCGTGGTCAGCACCGCGAACGTGGTCAGCCAGGCGTCGGGATCGTCCGGCTCCTTGGCCGAGTCGCGCCAGAACTCGTAGATGCCGGCGAGGGCGACCCGGGCACCGTCCCGCCGGGTCACGTAGAACGGCTGCTTCCCGCCGGCCGGCGGCTTGCCCTCCGTCCGCTCCCATTCGAACCACCCGTCCGCGGGGACGATGGCCCGCCGGGTGACCGCGGCCCGCCGGAAGGGCGCCTTGTCGAGCAGGTCCTCCGCCCGGGCGTTGATCCGCTTCGCCCCGCCCTTGCCGTCCTTCGACCAGGACGGCACCAGTCCCCAGGTCAGCAGGCGGAGCTGACGCACCGGCTCGGCGCCCTCGTGCCGCTGACCGCGCGGCACCCGGGTGACGATCACCGGGGCCTGCTTGGTCGGAGCCACGTTGTAGTCCGGCTCCAGCTGGCCGCCGGTCTCGTCCGACTCGATGTCGAACTCCTCGACCAGTTCCTCGGGATTCGCGCTCGCCGCGTACCGTCCACACATACGCCCACCTTCACACAAACGGCCCGCCGGCAAACAGGCACTGCGCGGACGTCCCGACCGCGGATCGGGCGCGGTCGACGCGCCAGATTGTCACCCCGAGTCGCACCAGCACCCCGAGATGCGCTACCAAGGTAGCTATGAGCCTCGTCCGCCTCGTTGCCCGCCCGCTCCTCGCCTCCAAGTTCATCCTGGACGGTGTGGATCACGTCCGACACCCGGGGATGCGATCGGAGGCGGTCGCGCCACTGGTCGACAAGCTGTCCGAACGCACTCCGGTGCCCAATGACGCCGAGCTGTTCGTGCGCGCCAACGGCGGAGCGATGGCCGGCGCGGGCGCCCTGCTGGCGATCGGCAAGATGCAGCGGCTCTCGGCGACCGTGCTCGCGGCCACCTCGCTGCCGGCGATCCTGGCCGACCACGCCTTCTGGGCGGAGTCCGACCCCGACCTCAAGCGGGTCAAGCGCAAGGAGTTCCTGACCAGTCTCGGGCTGCTCGGCGGGGTGCTCATCGCCGCGGTCGACACCCAGGGTCAGCCCGGGCTGGCCTGGCGCGGGGAACGTGCCGTCAAGGACGCCAAGCGCACCGCCAAGCACGCCAAGCGGGAGGCCGGCCGGGCGAAGAACGCCGCCAAGCGGGACGCGAAGGCCGCCACCGCGGTCGTGAAGCGCGAGACGAAGCGCGCCGCCAAGCAGGCCCGCCGCGAGGCCCAGCGCGCCACCCACGACGCGCGGCGCGAGGCCCAGCTCGCCAAGGCCAAGGTCGAAGCCGCAATTGCCTGACCAGTCTTCCCCACTCTGGTCCGCCCCCGTCGCCGACGGACCACTGGCGGCGACGGTACGGCTTCCGGGGTCGAAGTCCCTCACGAACCGCTACCTCGTCCTGGCCACGCTCGCCGACGGCCCGTCCCGCCTTCGCGAGCCGCTGCGGTCACGCGACACCCTGCTGATGGCCGAGGCGTTGCGCAGCCTCGGCGCGGTGATCGAGGACGACGTGGACGGCCGGGACTGGCTGGTGCTGCCGGCCGCCATGCGCGGAGGTGCCGAGGTCGACTGCGGGCTGGCCGGGACGGTCATGCGATTCGTCCCGCCGGTCGCCGCCCTGGCCGACGGGCCGGTGCGCTTCGACGGGGATCCGCAGGCCCGGAAGCGGCCGATGGGCCCGGTGCTGCAGGCGCTGGCGGATCTCGGCGTGGAGGTCACCTCCGCCGACGCCCGCCTGCCGTTCACCATCGACGGACACGGCTCGGTCGCCGGCGGGCAGGTGCGGATCGACGCGTCGGAGTCCTCCCAGTTCGTCTCCGGGCTGCTGCTGGCCGGCGCCCGGTTCGAGCGCGGGGTGCAGGTGGAGAACATCGGGCGGCCGGTGCCGAGTTC
>JBDIAG010000579.1:0-3474 GCA_039812305.1 Actinomycetales bacterium
TGCTGGACGGACTCGGGCTGCTCGAGGGGGAGTCGGAGCCGCTCGAGGTCGGTGACTGCGGGCTCGAACCGGAGGTCTGCGATCCGGAGGTGGGCGCAGGGTCCGGGGGTGGCGGCTGGCACTGGCTGAGCAGGAGCAGCACCAACAGCGCCAGGATCACGGCGAGCAGGATCGCCCACCAGTACCGCCACCACGGCCGGCGGACCCGTTCGTCGCCCCAGTAGGCCAGACCTTCCTGCCACCACGGCCGGCGGCCCCGGCCACGCCAGTACGGGTCGAAGTCGGGGCCGCGGCGGGTCTCTCCGGCGCGCGGCTCGGTGGCGCGGAGGAGACCGTCCACCAGTCGCTCGCCGTTGCCGGGCGGCAGGGCGACCCAGGCGTGCGCGCCAGCCGGACTGGCACCGAGAACGGCGGTGGGATCGTCCCGGTAGACCGCCGCGGCGGCGCCGATGAAGCGGTCGCGCGCGGCCGGGTCGTCGCCGGCGGCTCCACTGAGCAGCACCAGGTCGACCTGCCTGGCCCGGACGTCCCGGGCGCGTACCAGCTGGCCCTCGTCCCGCGACTGCAGCAGGCCGAGAACGGTGAACGGCCCCACCGTGGGCGGCACCTCGGGCGGCAGCGGAGCGGACACGTCCGCCATTCGACCACGGAAAACTGGGAGTCGCCGGTGAGTCGGCCGCACTCCTAACCCCCGACCACGTACAGCACGCCCTGCCCAGGAACGGATATTCAGAGCAGGATGAGTACATGCTGATCATGAAGACCCAGTGCGAACGCTGCCGGACCTTCCTCGGTCCGGCCGACGAAGCCGACATCTGCAGCTTCGAATGCACCTTCTGTCCCCGCTGCGCCGGCGATGTCGAGGGCGTCTGCCCGAACTGCTCCGGAGAGCTGGTCCGCCGGCCGCGGCGTGACCCGGTGGCGAAGGTCGCGACCGGGATCGGCCACCGGCTCAAGACCGATCTGGAGAACCTGACCTCGCCGAGACAGGTCCCCAACGTCTCGGTCGAACGGGTCATCCCCGCCCCGGCCAGGGCGATCTTCGACGTGCTCGCCAGCCCGGCCCGGCACACCGAGATCGACGGCTCCGGCACCCTCACCGGCAATCCGCGCGGACCCGAGCGGCTGTATCTGGGCGCCCGGTTCGGGATGGGCATGTCCCAGCAGGGGGTCCCGTACGTCTCCACCAACGAGGTGGTCGAGTTCACCGAGAACCGGCTGATCTGCTGGCAGACCTTCGGCGAGCTGAAGGGGCACAAGCTGATCGGCGGCCAGCGCTGGCGCTACGAGCTGGAGGCGCAGGACGACGAGGACGGCCCGAAGACCCTGGTGCGGGCCACCTACGACTGGTCCGAGGCGAAGGCGGGGCGCTTCACGGTGGAGGCCCTCGGTTTCCCGTCCAAGTCGCAGGAGGCGATGGCCGCCACGTTGCGCCGGCTGGAGGCGGCGGCCACCACGCCCTGAACCCAGCGCTATTTCGGGGACTTCCCGGGAGACTCCCAGCCAAGAGTGTTCCAATGGCCGGGTGACTGTTTCTCCAGAGCCGGCGGAGGGGTTGAGCCCGCCGGATCCGAACCTGCCGCCGCACGCACCGGACGGCGGCCCGCCGGATTCCGTGGTCGCGTCCGGAGTCGCCAAGGACAGCACGAGCCAGCTGCGCAAGGCGATCACCGTGGTCAGCAGTGTCGTCGTCGGCCAGCACGAGATGGTCGAGCGGCTGATGGTGGCCCTGCTGGCGCGGGGTCACTGCCTGCTGGAGGGCGTTCCGGGAGTGGCCAAGACGCTGGCCGCACGATCGTTCGCCACCGTGGTCGGCGGTAGTTTCGCCCGGTTGCAGTTCACCCCCGACCTGGTGCCCTCCGACATCGTCGGGACGCGGATCTACAAGCCGTCGACCGAGGCGTTCGACACCGAGCTCGGCCCGGTCTTCGTCAACGTCGTGCTCGCCGACGAGATCAACCGGGCCCCGGCCAAGGTGCAGGCCGCGATGCTGGAGCTGATGGCCGAGCAGCAGGTGAGCCTGGGCGGGCGCACCTATCCGCTGCCCGAGCCGTTCATGGTGATCGCCACCCAGAACCCGCTGGAGTCCGAAGGCGTCTACCCGCTGCCGGAGGCGCAACGCGACCGGTTCCTGCTCAAGGTCGACGTGCCTCTGCCGCGGGCGCACGAGGAGGCCGAGATCCTGCGCCGGATGAGCGTCGACCCGCCCGTGGCGCACGAGGTGCTCGACACCGAGGCCATCCTCGCGCTGCGCCGGGCCGTGGACGAGGTCTACGTCCACCCGCTGGTCGCCGACTACGTGGTCCGGCTGGTGATGGCGACTCGTCAGCCGGGCGAGTACGGCCTGCCCGATCTGGAGCCGATCATCGACGCCGGGGCGAGCCCGCGCGCCACCTTGGGCCTGATGGCCGGCGCTCGGGCCCTGGCCTTGTTGCGGGGGCGCGACCACGTACTGCCGGTGGACGTCCAGGCGCTCGCGGTGGACGTCATCGCCCACCGCCTCGTTCTCGGCTTCGAGGCCATCGCGGACGGCATCAGCCCGAAGACGGTGGTGGAGGCCGTGCTGGCCACCGTCGCGGCTCCCGTCCCGCTGTCGGCCTGAGCGTCATGCGCAGGACGAACACACCCCCGGGCTGGGTCCCGGCGGTGCCGAGCCTGGCCGATCTCAGCCCGCCGGAGGCCCTGCGCCGCCTCGAGCTGACCATCGTCCGACGGCTGGACGGCTACCTGCGCGGCGAGCACCTCGGCCTGCTGCCCGGTCCGGGCACCGAGCTGGCCGAGGCGCGGGTGTACCGGCCGGGCGAGGACGACGTGCGGCACATGGACTGGGCCGTCACCGCCCGCACCACCCAGCCGCACGTCCGCGACGTCGTCGCCGACCGCGAGCTGGAGACCTGGGCCCTGGCCGATCTCACCGGCTCGATGTACCTGAGCACGTCCTTGCGGGGCGGGAGGGTGGTGCTCAAACGCGACCTGGTCGTGGCGGCGGTGGCGACGGTCGCCGTCCTCACCGGGCGCACCGGCGACCGGTTCGGCGGCTACCTGCTGACCGGTCACGGGTTGACCCGGTTCCCGGCCCGAACCGGTCGGCACGCGGTGACGTCCATGCTGCGGGGGATGCTGGCCAACCCGGCCGATCTGGCCGAGCCGGGCGAGCACCGTGACGCGGTCGAACTGGGGCCGGCGCTGACCAGACTCGCCGCCGCTCATCCCAAACGCGGCCTGCGGCTGGTCGTCTCCGACTTCCTGGACGAGGGCCCGGCCTGGACCGGTGGCGGTACCGCGTGGGAGGCGGGAATGCGCGCGCTGGCCGCCAGGCACCAGGTGCTGGCCGTGGAGGTCGTCGACCCGCGCGAGGCCGATCTGCCCGACGTCGGCGTGATCGAGCTGGCCGACCCGGAGACCGGTCGGGTGATCGAGGTGGATACTCATCGCGCCGCGACCCGCGAGGCGTTCGCCCGGGCGGCGGCGCAG
>JBDIAG010000580.1:0-3473 GCA_039812305.1 Actinomycetales bacterium
CGGCGGCTTGATGTTGACGACCTGGCAGGCGTCCATCGCGATCGCGGTCGCGGCATCCCTGGCGGACTCGATGGATTCGTCCAGGCAGATCGGCGTGGTGATCGCCGCCGCCAGCGCGGCGTGGCCGGCGAGATCGTCGGTGTCGAGCGGCTGCTCGATCAGCAGCAGGCCGAACTCGTCCAGACGGGCCAGATGCCGGGCGTCGGCGAGGGTGTAAGCGGTGTTCGCGTCCACCTGCAGCGCCAGGGCGTCGCCGAAGGCCGCCCGCACGGCGCGCACCGGCTCGACGTCCCAGCCCGGCTCGATCTTGAGTTTGATCCGGACGTAGCCCTCGTCGAGGTAGCCGCCGACGGCCGTCAGCAGTTCGTCGACGGAGTCCATGATGCCGACCGAGACACCGGCCGCCACCCGCGGCCGTACGGCGCCGAGGAAGGTCGCGAACGAGATGCCGGACGCTTTCAGCTCCGCGTCCAGGACGGCCGTCTCCAGCACGTGCTTGGCCATCCGATGGCCCTTCACCGCGGCCAGCGCCGGCTGGACGCGGTGCGCGGCCAGGTCGTCGCCGAGGCCCAGAAGCCGGGGCACGAGATGGTCGCGCAGCACCAGTTCGGCGCCGTCGAGGAACTCCGAGCTGTACAGCGGCTCGATCTCGGCCCCGCACTCCGACCAGCCCTCCGCACCGTCGGCGGTGACGACCCGCACCAGGAAGGTGTCCCGGTCGTGGCTGGTGCCGAACGAGGTCCGGAACGGGGCGACCAGCGGCAGCTTCACCCACACCAGTTGCAGCGCATCGATCCTCATGCGGACTCCGATCGCAGGTGATACCAGTCGCCGGTGAGGCCGACGGCCCGGAAGCCGGCGGCGAAGCAGGACTGGAAGGCCCGGCGCGCACTGATCCGCCAGCGCGCGGCGGCGGTGCGGTCCTCGTGCCGCAGCGCCACGATGTCGGCGGGCACGCGCACCCACCGGTCGTCGCCGGCGGCGACGAGGCAGGGTTGCTCGTCCGGCCCGTCGCTCACCCGCTGCGCCTGCGGCGGTGGGGACGGCACCTCCGGCGGCTGTCCGCGCACCGCCCGGACGACCCGGGCGGAGTCGAGCCGCCACCTGGCCACCAGCCGGTCGCCGACTTCGCCGACGTTCTGTTCGTCGTGCATCTCGCCGTAGAAGGCCGGTTCGTACACCTCGGCGACCGCGCCGAGCTTGACCAGGTTGAAGCGGGCGTTGCGCCGCACGAGCGGGTCGAAGGTCCACTCCATCGTGTGCAGACCCTCGGCCTGGGCCCATTCCCGCTGGTGCAGCTTGAGGGCGAAGCCGATCCCCCGGTCCGCCCGGCCGGGGCGGGCCGCGGCCAGGTAGCTGTAGCAGTGCCCCGGCCTGGCGCGCCCGGCCGCGGCGGCGCCGACCAGTTCCCGGCCGTCGAAGGCACCGGAGACGAGGCCGCCGGCGTGCACGAGACTGCGCAGCATCTCCCCGGACACCGGCACGCCGTCCTCGTTGCGGCCCCAGACCCGGGTGAACAGGTCGACGGCGGGACGAAGCTCGTCCATCGTGTACAGGGCCCGCAGTTGCGTCATGCGCCCATCCTGCTGCATCGCCCGCGGGGCGGGCCGGTCCGCCCGCGCACCGCGTCATCCAGCATTCACACGGCGGTGACATCGCCGAAACGCGGGTGCCGGAAATTTTCCACACGATGGCGAAGAGCGCGGTGCGCATTGCCGCGGGAAGAGGCTCGATGGCCTACGTTGTCTTGTCATCTGCGAGTGAAAGGGATCAACTATGGCCACCCTGCGAGAGCAGATGACCCGGGTCAAGCCGATCAAGTCCGATGTGGTCGACCACGGGCATGCCGGTCCGGACCTACAGCGGACGATCGGTCCGTTCCAGCTGATGATGTTCGGCGTCGGCGCCACCGTCGGTACCGGAATCTTCTTCGTGCTGCCGGAATCCGTTCCGAAAGCCGGCCCCGCGGTCGTCCTGGCGTTCCTGCTGGCCGGTATCGCGGCGGGTCTCTCGGCGATCAACTACGCGGAACTCGCATCAGCCATTCCGGTCAGTGGCTCGACCTACGCCTACGCCTATCACTCGATGGGCGAGTTCGTCGCGATGGCCATCGCCGCCTGCGTCCTACTCGAGTACGGGGTCTCCGCCAGCGCGGTCGCGGTCGGCTGGAGCGGCTATTTCAACGAGCTGTTGAGGCAGACACTCGGCTTCGCCCTACCGGACGCGCTGTCCTATTCGCCGATTCCGGTCGAAGGCTCGAGCACCATCGGCATCGTCAACCTGCCCGCGGTCGTCCTCGTGTTCCTGTGTACCGTGCTCCTCATTCGCGGGGCGAGTGAGTCGGCCAAGGTCAACACGATCATGGTGGTCATCAAGCTGGGCGTGCTCCTGCTGTTCGCGGTCATCGCCTTCACCGCCTTCAACGCCGACCACTTCGACAACTTCTGGAGCGCCGGCTCGCACGGCATCACCGCCGCCGCCGGGACGATCTTCTTCTCCTTCATCGGATTGGACGCGGTCTCCACCGCCGGCGAAGAGGTGAAGAACCCCCAGCGCAATCTTCCGCTGGCGCTGATGGGCGCCCTCGTCGTCGTCATCACCGTCTATCTGCTGATCGCGATCTCCGGAGTCGGCTCCACCTCCGTCGAGGAGTTCGGCTCACCCGAGCTCGAGCGCGCGGGCCTGTCGGTGATCCTCTTCCACATCACGAATTCGACGATTCCCGGCACGATCCTGGCGGCAGGTGCGGTGATCTCGGTCTTCTCCGTCACCCTGGTCACCTTCTACGGCCAGACCCGGATCCTGTTCGCGATGAGCCGCGACGGAATGGTGCCCAAGCGGTTCTCCGAGGTCGACCCCAAGACGCTGACGCCGCGGTTCAACACGATCTTCGTCGGTGTCGTCGTCGCCCTGATCGCCGGCTTCGTGCCCGACGTCTACCTGTGGGACACCGTCTCGATCGGCACCCTGATGGCCTTCGTCGTGGTGGCCGTGGGCGTGCTCGTCCTCCGCCGCACGCAACCGGATCTCAAGCGCCCCTTCCGGGTGCCGGGCTACCCGGTGACGCCGATCCTGTGCATCGTGGTCTGTATCTACGTCCTCTCCGGTCTGGCGGCCGTCACGTGGATCACCTTCCTCGTCTGGGTCGCTATTGTGCTGACCTACTACTTCGTCTACGCCCGGCACCACTCCAAGCTGGGTGAGCGCGCGGAGGTGTCCGAATGACCCTGCTGGTGGGGTTCTCCTATGCCCACGACGACCGGCCGTGCCTGGAGTTCGCGGCGACGCTGGCTCGTTCGGCGGGCCAGGACCTGTTGGTCGTCACCGTCACGCCGGCACCGTGGCCCACCGCGGTCGCCGGCCACACCGACCGTGAGTTCGAGATCTGGTCACGCGGGGTGGGGGCGGAGGCGGTCGGCAAGGCCACGTCGACGCTGGCCGAGATCTGCCCGGATGTGCCCGTCAAGGGAATC
>JBDIAG010000581.1:0-3461 GCA_039812305.1 Actinomycetales bacterium
ATGCCGGTGGTTGCCGGCCCACTCCACGTAGGTCGTCTCGCGGTTGATCCACGGTGCGTACCGGTGGCTCTGACCGGTGCGGACCCGAGCGTCGAGGACTGCGCCCACCACGGTGTGCACGGCGGACTCGTCGGGGCAGACGATCGAGCTGAGGTAGCGACGCAGCGCGTCGTCCTCGGCGAGCAGCCTGGTCGCCGCCTCGACCGTCGGGCGGGTCAGCGACCACCACGCGGCACCGGCATAGAGCTGACGCCCGGCCAGCACCTTGTGGTAGTCGAACCAGGTCAGCCGCCGCAGGGCGCCGTTGATCGCGATCGACCGGCGGCTCTGGGGCGAGTACCGGCTGATGTAGCGATGCCGGAACCGCCAGTCCGGCTTATCCATGTCGACATCCGGTGCGGGCTGCAGCCGGATCCGGTCCGCGGCCGGCTCGGCCACCAGCGCCCGGGGCGAGATCACCGGGTAGTGACGCCCACTGATGAGGGTCACCTGGTCGACCTCGGGGTCGGCGAGCGCCTGCTCGGCCATCATCAGGCTGACCCGCACCATGTTCCAGCCGCCCCAGTACACCGGTAGGCGCTGCGGGAGCGGGCGGGCGTGCCGCAGTGTGGCGGAGAAGTCCACCGACGAGCGGGAGTCGACATGCAGGTGGACGGCGCCCACCTCGGCCAGCCGGGACGCCAACAGGGAGGTGAGGTCGGCCTCCTCGTAGGCCAGAACCAGAAACGCATGCATGTGCCCGCCCGTACCTCAGAGACTCGCGTCAGCCATGACGCCCACCGCCACGGTTGCCGTCACTGAGAGTGAGACGATACGCCCGATCGGTGGCCTGCGCCACGTCCGACCAGGACCATTCAGCTACCCATTCGGCACCGCGTCGACCGATCTGGCGCAATTCTTCATGGGGCATATCCGATATCCCGCTCAAAAACGCTGTAAGCTGCGTGAATCGGAGAACGGCGGAGTTCGGAAGATCACGTAGCAGTCCCTCCGGCAACGCGACGGGAACGCCCATCGAGAGGGCCGCCAGGGCCGATCCCGAGGTGGTGATGCGGCTGAAGGGCAGCACCGCCAGGTCGAGCGCGTCGAGCAGTTCCGCGTACTCGGCGTCGGTCAGCTCCCGCGGCAGCAGCGTCACCTGCGGCAGGTCCTGCGCCAGTGCCTCCAGGCGCGGGCGCAGCCCCTCGTCGCATCGGCCGGCGATGAGCACCCGCGAGTCACCCGGCCAGACGCCCCGCCGGTCGCACTCGGCGACGGCCCGGAGCAGATCCTCGGCGCCCTTGTACTCGTCGATGCGACCCAGCAGACCCAGCAGCACGCCTCGGTCGGCCACCCCCAGCTCCGCCCGTACCTGCTCGCGCGGACGCTCGGCCTGCCCCCGGAGATCGAACGGGCCATGGGCGATGACCAGCACCTTGTCCTCGCTCAGCCCGAAGTCGCGGACGAGGGCCCGGGCCGCGTCGTCCGAGTGCGCGATCACCAGATCGGCCCGACGGCACAGCACCCGGCGGGCGCGACGGTCGTCCGGGAAGACCTGCGAGTGCGGCAGGTGGTTGTGCGCCGTCCACACGATCCGCAGACCGATCAGGCGAGCCCAGCGCAACTGGATCCGGAACCAGCAATAGGCCAGCGACCGCGCCCCCGGCACTCGCGGAACCCAGGCCGGCGCGAAGGCGAACACCCAGTGCAGATGCCACACCCGGGTGCCGCGCAGGCGCGCGAGCAGGAGCAACAGCGGCAGCAGGGCCAGGTTCACCCCGGCGCTGCCGGTCGGCTCGGGCAGGTAGCCGGCCCGCACCCCGGCCTGCGCCAATGCGGCGTGCAGCAGGCCCTGATAGGGGTTCGGGTCGCGCGGATAGCTGACCGTCCGCAGCTCGGCGGTCGGCTCCGCCGCGGGTGCCCCGACCGCGGCCCTCGAATCGGTGCGCCCGAGAATCCGGCGCCGGTTGAGCGCCAGGTACGTGGTCGCCACCACGCCGGCCAGCGCCTGCGCGAGAGCCCAGGCCAGCCCCACCTGGGTGAGACCGCCGCCACCGAGCTGCCAGACCAGCCCGAGCACGATCGCCGAGTTGCAGATCGTCAGCAGGAGGAATCCGCGGCCGTCGCCGGCGGCATTCACCGCCGCGTTGGCCAGATAGGAGATCACCGAGAAGACCGCTCCGACGGCGAACAGGCGCAGCAACCCGGTGGCATTCTCGGCATAGTCGCGACCGAAGATCAGCAACGCCGGATAGGCCAGCGCGATCACCGCGAGAGCACCGGGCACGATCGCGGCGTAGGCGGTGCGCAGCGCCCGGCGCAACGTCGCCAGCCGGTCAATGGTGTCGGCGTTCTCCGCCAGCAGGCTCTGCCCGACCGAGTTGGGGATCACGTTCAGCAGGCCCAGCAGCATCAGCGGCATCGCGAAGTAGGCGGCCTGCTCGCTGCCCAGCATCGAGATCACCAGCAACGGCGTCACCGTCATCGGCAGCATGCTGACCAGGGTGGCGCCGTAGTTGTGCATGGCGTAGCCGCGCAGGCCGGCCAGCTCCCGTCCCCCGCCGCGAACGGGCCCGGACAGCACCCGGCGCTGCTGCCACAGCGCGATCAGGGCCGGCAGCAGCACGCCGACGGCCTGGATCAGCATCAGCCGATGGACGGCCTGGTCGGCGGGCCAGTCCCACGGCTGCCAGGCGACCAGCAGCACGATCCGCACCACGCCGGCGATCGTGTTCTTCACCAGCATCAGGTGCGCCTTGCGGGCGGCGACGAAGGCCGCGTCCTGCACCGAGCCGAAGGTGGTGGTGACCACCACCGCCACGATCAGGGCCGCCGCCGGCCCGCTCTGACCCGCATAGGGCGGGCGTAGCGGGGTGAACAGGGCCACCGTGCCCACCAGCACGGCAGCCGTGCCGGCCGCCGCGAGGCACCCCATCATGATCGACCGGGTTCGTTCCCGATGCCGGTTCAGGTAGGGCACCAGGGCCACCGGCAGCCCCAGCGCCGACGCGGTGGAGAGCAGGGTGACCGAGGACATCGTCGTCGTGACGGTGCCGACCGCCGCGGCCGGCACCATCCGGCCGGCCACCATCCAGAACACGAAGGCGAGCGCGGACAGGGTGATCATGTTGGCCATCAGGCCGACCGAGTTGCGCAGCATCTGGTCGCCGGCCCACTGCGCCCGCAGCGCGGCCACGGCCCGCCACGACGATCGCCGCCGGCCGGACGGTTCGTCCTGCGTCGGCACCACGGTGCCGGAGTGCTGCGTGGTCATCGGCCTCGGTCGGTCCGCGCGATCCGACCGGCGAGGAAGGCCAGCGCACCGGCTCCATAGCAGAGATGGTCGGCGAGGGTCAGCAGCGGACGCTTGTCGCGGTTGCGCACCAGGGGCACCACCATCAGCAGCGGGATCCACCGCAATCCCCTGATCAGCGACAACGGCAGCAACAGCAGGAACACCGGATAGGCGAAGACGATCGGAT
>JBDIAG010000582.1:0-3448 GCA_039812305.1 Actinomycetales bacterium
ACGCCGACGATCAAACTCTCCGGCAAGAACGCCGCGAACAGCCGCGCGGACGCCCTCGTCGTCGCCCTCACCGGACCCGAGGTCGAACTCGTGCCCGGCGCGCTGCCGGCCGACCTGGCGCAGGCGCTGGCCGCGATCGCCCGCCGGCTCGATCTCGGTGGGCGCGCCGACGAGGTGCGGACGATTCCCGCGCCGCAGGGCGTCACGGCGGATCTGCTGGTGTTCACCGGTACCGGCGAGACCACCGGCCCCGAGGCGCTGCGCCGGGCGATCGGTGCCGCCGTCGCCTCGCTGGCCGCCAGCGAGTCGGTGGTGGTCGCCGTGCCCGGCAAGGACGTCGCCGCCGTGGCCGCCTGCGCCGAGGGCGCCCTGCTCGGGGCCTACCGCTACGTCGACTACCTCGGTTCGGGCAAGGCGAGCGCGAAGACCGGGCCGGCCGCCATCACGATCGCCACCGGCCTGGCCAAGGACGCCGCGGCGAAGGACGCGCTCGACCGCGCGGTGATCGTCGCCGAGGCCGTGAACGGCACGCGTGACCTGGTCAACTGCCCGCCGAACGACCTGTACCCGGAGAGGTTCGCCGAGCTGGCCGGCACCCTCGCGGCCCAGCACGGGGTGAAGGTCAGCGTCACCGACGACGAGGCCCTGCGTTCGCGGGGCTACGGCGGGCTCACCGCGGTCGGGCAGGGCTCGTCCCGGGGCCCGCGGCTGGTCCGGCTGGAGTACTCCCCCACCGGACGACGCGGCCGCAAGTCGCCGGCGCTCCCGCACATCGCGCTGGTGGGCAAGGGCATCACCTTCGACTCCGGCGGGCTGTCGCTGAAGCCGGGCGATTCGATGAAGACGATGAAGCTCGACATGGCCGGGGCCGCGGCCGTGCTGCACACGATCGTCGCCACCGCCCGGCTCGGCCTCCCGGTGAAGGTGACCGCCTGGCTGTGCCTGGCCGAGAACATGCCCTCCGGCACGGCGCAGCGTCCCTCGGACGTGATCACCGTGTTCGGCGGCAAGACCGTCGAGGTGCTCAACACCGATGCCGAGGGCCGCCTCGTCCTCGCCGACGGGCTGGTCGGCGCCGCCGCCGAGCAGCTCGACGCGATCATCGACATCGCCACCCTGACCGGGGCGCAGATGGTGGCCCTCGGCAACCGGGTCTCGGCCGTGATGGCCAACGACGACGATCTGCGAGCCGAGCTCGTGGCCGCCGCCGACACCACCGGTGAGCAGTTCTGGCCGATGCCCCTGCCCTCCGAGCTGCGCGCCTCGATGGACTCCGCGGTCGCCGACATCGCCAACATCGGCGATCGCTTCGGCGGGATGCTGGTCGCCGGACTGTTCCTCGCCGAATTCATCGGGGAGAAGGAGGAGGGCGGCCGACTGCCGTGGGCCCACCTGGACATCGCCGGTCCGAGCTTCAACGAATCCGGCCGGCACGGCTACACCCCGAAGGGCGGCACCGGAGTGGGCGTCCGGACGATGCTGGGACTCATCGAACACCGGGCCTGAACCGCCGGCCGTTCCCCGGCCCTACCGGCCGTCACGATGCCGAAGTCCGTCTCCGGCACCCGCCGGCCATGTCGGGGCCGCGACCGGCCTCGCCGTTCGTCTCCGGCTCCGCCGTCCGTGTCCGGGCTGGAGTCCATGTCCGGGCTGGAGTCCGTGTCGGGGCTGGAGTCCGTGTCCGGGCCCGCCGGCCGTCCCCGGCCGCCGCTGGCCCCGCCGTTCGCCGCCGGCCTCGCCACCTGTCCGCGTCCGCAGTCCGTCCCGGTGCCGAACGACCGGCTCTTCGCGCGTTGACCAGCTATGTGCCCAACAGCCAGAGATCGCGGGCTGCTCGACGCATAGCTGGTCAATGCGCGACTACCCGGTCGGGTGAACCCGCACCGGCAGACAGCGCCCGGCCAGCGCGGAGCCCGGAGACGGCCGCGCAGAGGACGCACCACGTTGCGTGTCCGCCGGCCCTCCTACAAAGCCCGCACCACCCGGACACCCGCCCCTCTCCAGGCCCGAATCACCCCCGGACACCCCACCCTCTCCAGGCCCCGAATCACCCCGGTCACTCGACCCTCTCCGGAACCGCCCCACCCAGGCCCCTGGCCACAATCTGGCCGACTCCGTCGTCCGATTGAGCGTCAACCTGAGGCTGGGCGAGCCCTGTTCCCCGAACGGCGTCGACTAGTGCCAGGATGGTGTTGCCCGTCACACCGGCGGGCGGGCGCCGGGACGGCGTCTCACGACGAGTGAAGGAGCGCGGATGCCGACCCCAGCCGCGGACACCTTCGACGTCGTGGTTCTGGGCGGTGGCAGCGGAGGCTATGCGTGCGCCATCCGCAGCTCCGAACTCGGGTTGCGAGTCGCCCTGGTCGAGCAGGACAAGGTGGGTGGCACCTGCCTGCACCGGGGCTGTATCCCGACCAAGGCCTTACTGCACGTGGCCGAGGTGGCCGCCGAGGTCCGCAATGCGGCCAAGCTCGGCATCGAAGCCACCTTGCATCGCATCGACGCGGCGACCGCGATGAGCTTCAAGGACGGCGTGGTCGAGCGCCTGTACCAGGGCCTGCGCGGCCTGCTCACCTCCCACAAGATCGAAACGATCAGTGGGCGTGGGCGTCTCACGTCCTCTACGACCGTCGACGTGGCTGGCCGCACGCTGACCGGCCGGCATGTGGTGCTGGCAACCGGTTCGCATCCCAAATCCCTGCCCGGCATGGAGATCGAGGGGCGCGTGATCACCTCCGACCAGGCGTTGCAGCTGCACGAGTTGCCGGAGTCGGCGATCGTGCTCGGCGGTGGCGTGATCGGGGTGGAGTTCGCCAGCATGTGGGCCGGCCTCGGGGTGCAGGTCACCGTGGTCGAGGCACTGCCCACCCTCTTGCCGACCGAGGATCCGGCCGCGGGCAAGGCTGTCCGGAGAGAGTTCCGCAAGCGCGGTATCCAGGTCCACCTGGGTAGCGGCGTGCAACAGGTCACGTCCACCGATTCCGGCGTGGACGTGCGGCTCGCCGACGAGACCCGACTCACCGCGGATCTGTTGCTGGTGGCCGTCGGCCGCGGCGGCAACGGCGCCGGAAACGGGTTCGAGCAGGTCGGCGTCCAGGTCGAGGGCGGGCTCGTCCTCACTGACGACAGACTGCAGACCACGGTGCCCGGCGTCTACGCGGTCGGCGACCTCGTCGCCGGCCCGCAGCTCGCCCACCGCGGCTTCGCCCAGGGCATCTTCGTCGCCGAGGAGATCGCCGGGCTGACCCCCTCGCCCGTCGTCGATCACCTCATCCCCCGGGTGACCTACTGCGACCCGGAGGTCGCCTCGGTGGGAATGTCCGCGGCCGCCGCCCGCGAACACTTCGGCGACGAGTCCGTCGAGGAGTTCGAGTACAGCCTCGGCGGCAACGGCAAGAGCCAGATTCTCGGGACCAGTGGATTCGTCAAGCTCATCCGGGCCAAGGAC
>JBDIAG010000583.1:0-3447 GCA_039812305.1 Actinomycetales bacterium
GCTGCTGCGGCTCTCCACTCTCGCCACCGGACGCACCGGCGTGCGCCTGGAGACCGTCGAGGCCTACGCGGCGATGCTCAACGCCGGGATCGCCCCGGTCGTGCGCGAGTACGGCTCGCTCGGTTGCTCGGGAGACCTCGCGCCGCTCGCTCACTGCGCGCTCGCGTTGATGGGCGAGGGGGACGTCCGCGATCGGGACGGCGTACTCAAACCGGCTGGGCAGGCATTGGCCGAGCGCGGTCTCGAGCCGAGGGTGCTGGCCGAGAAGGAGGGGCTGGCGCTGATCAACGGCACCGACGGCATGCTCGGCATGCTGGTGCTGGCGATCGATGACCTGCGGATGTTGCTGGCCACCGCCGACATCGCGGCCGCGATGAGCGTCGAGGGTCTGCTCGGCAGCGACGCGCCCTTCGCGGCGGACCTGCAGGAGTTGCGTCCGCACCCCGGGCAGGCGGCGTCCGCCGCCAATCTGCGGACGATGCTGGCCGGGTCGGGAATCGTTGCGTCCCACAAAGGTCCGGAATGCACGCGAGTGCAGGACGCCTATTCGCTGCGGTGCGCGCCGGCCGTGCACGGGGCGGCGCGGGACACCCTCGATCATGCCGCCAGAGTGGCCGGCTGGGAACTCGCCGCGGCGATCGACAATCCGGTGGTGGCTCTGGACGGACGGGTCGAGTCCAACGGGAACTTCCACGGGGCTCCGGTGGCGTACGTGCTCGACTTCCTCGCGGTGGCGGTAGCGGACGTCGCGAGCATGTCGGAGCGGCGCACGGACCGGTTCTGCGATCGGTCCCGGAACCAGGGGCTGCACCCGTTCCTGGCCGACGATCCGGGCGTGGACTCGGGATTGATGATCGCGCAGTACACGGCAGCGGGGATCGTGTCCGAGCTGAAGCGGCTAGCCGTGCCGGCGTCCGCGGATTCGATCCCGTCCTCGGCGATGCAGGAGGACCACGTGTCGATGGGCTGGCACGCGGCCCGGAAGCTGCGGAAGGCCATCGACGGACTGACCAGGGTGGTGGCTATCGAGATCCTCGCCGCGACAAGGGCCCTCGACCTGCGGGCTCCGCTGGAGCCCAGTCGCGGGACGGCTGCCGTCCGCGATCTCCTGCGTTCTCGCGGGGTGGAGGGGCCCGGGCCCGACCGTTTCCTGTCGGCCGAGATCGAGACAACCGTCGGCTTGGTGGCCTCGGCCGAGGTGCTGCGGGTAGCTGAGGAGGCCGCCGGGCGCCTCGGCTGATTGCGCGGCCAAGCCTTCCACCAATTGCTATGCAAGGCTCTCAACGGTTTGACGAACATCATCAGCCAACTGCTGCCAGGCCGGTTCCGGCCCAGGCGTCTCTGATTGCCCTGTCACGCCGCGCACCCTATGGCCGGCCACTGACGTTGGCCTTCAGGCCTGGACGGCCATCGCCATCTCGCCGGGGTGTGGCCCTGGCAGGCGAGGGGCAACACTGATGGCCTGCCGTGGGTGCGGCCCCTGAGTGGTGACGTTACGCGCCGAGTGGTCGCGCTGAGCGTTACCACATGGTCCCGACTGTTGCCATTCGCCTCGACACGACGCACGGGCACCACGGGAACTGGTCAGTAAGGTGGGAGATTCTCAAGGACCTTCTCGGCCGTCTCGACGATTCGACGGCAGGCGGGCAACTCGGCGTAGATGTCATCGCTCGTCGTCGTGGTGTCGGCGAGGTAGTCGCTGGCGTTGCGTGCGCGGCGGATACGCGAGTAGGGCGCGAGGACGCGGCCCAGCGGAGGATCGAGTTGGGCTCGTACGGCTTCATACACTGCAATGTGTCCACCCGATTGGGTGGGCCGCAGGCCCTGGCTGATGAGCAGGGCTGTCAGCGCCTTTCGGTTGGCAGCATGCAGAGCATCGTAGGCAAGATCGACGTCAGCCTCCGCAAGCGCCTCGGCCGATCTGAGATGCGTGTGAGCTTTGAGGAGCAGGCCCTGTGCAGCTTCGGGATTCGCGGGCACACGTTCCAGATGTCGATCGGCCAACATCTGGTCGACCGTGGCCCGCCCCTGCTCCCAGCGGATCATGAGTTCACCGACCGGTCGTTCGACAGTTCCAGCCGGACAAGGGGTCGTTCCTTGACGGTTCGTAGGAACGGCTCGCTGGCCTCGGCCCACTTGGGCGGACTGACGTAGGTCACGTTGATCTCGCGGCCCAACTCCCGTTCTGGTTCGTGCAAGGCGGCGTCGATGTCATCGCGATCAGGTCGGCCGACGATGAGCAGATCGATGTCGTGGGGTGGGGGGCCGGGCTCGCCGTGATAGCGCGCCGCCCACGATCCGTACACGTAGGCTTCATCGATACCCTCGATATCGCTCAGGGTCTGTTCCAGCAGCTGGCGCGGGCCGAAGGCGATGATCAGCAACTGCCGCAGAGGGGCAATCACGGGATTCTCCGTTGCCGGGTGTAGCCGGATGGCCTGCCCGATCCGCTCCCCTCGAAGCAGGCCGGCGTCCAGCAGCCGGCGAGTTTCCCGTGCGACGGTGGGTTGCGGTTCGTTGAGTCGACGAGCGAGGTCCATCGCTGTGATGCCTTCGTTGGAGGTCAAGACCTGCAGAAGGATCCGAGGCTGCAGGCTGGTGCGAAAGATCGGCAACAGGGGCGGTGCCGGTGACCTCATATGACGCATAATAATACTCGTGATATGAGTAGGCAAGGGTTGGGATGCGGTCATGTCGCTGGGCTTAGCCGAGAGGCGACCGCCTGGAAGTCCGCACATCCGAGCTCCGCTGCTGCCCGAGCGTGGTTGCCGCGTCGGCTGCCGCCGCCCGCCGACCTCGCGCGTGGCCGGACGGTGTCGGCCATCATGTCGGCGGCATCGTGAGCGGCACACTGCGGGGCGGGCCGACAATCCTGCTCCCTGCCCGTGGCGCGGTGGAGCGACCGGCGATCGGGGTCGGGTCGATGAGATGTGTCGTGTCTTCGCCGGCCTCGCCGGGCGAGGTAACGGCCCACCGTCCGGCGTCGGCGTGGGCGACTTCGAGGATTTCCCGCAGCGGCGGGGTGAACTCGGAGAGCGCAGGTGCTTCTCGCAGTCGATCGATAGCCGATCTGTCATCGAGTCGTTCACTCGGCGTGGTGAGCCAGATGGCAGCCGTCCACTCATCGGTCGCAGGCAGCAGTACCCGCAGGATGGCCGGCAGTCCGGGCAGGATCTGGCCCTCCGGTGTGAACTGCCATGCCGGATAGACGCGCTGACCCTCGGCTGTCACCGGCGCGAGCAACTGACGCGCTTTGATCTTATGGTGTACGGCTTGGCGTGTGACGCCCAGCCAGCGGGTGAGTCCTCCGGTGTCGTAGAAGGGGCCGAGTTGTTCGAATGGATGCTCGGTCGGGACGGCGTCGAGCATGGCGGCGGCCACCCATTGTGGGTCGATGCGGACTGCCTCGTCGGGCGCGAGCGAGCCCAAGCGTTCATGGATGCCCTC
>JBDIAG010000584.1:0-3446 GCA_039812305.1 Actinomycetales bacterium
ATGACGAAGTGATCGGGCTCACCCTCGCCCACGTCGCCAAGGACCATCCAGACCTCGCGAAAGTCGAGACCGCGGACGACGTGCGGGCCTGGATCGAACTCATCCCGGACTGAGCGGCTATCTACAGGTAACGCAGCCACCGTCTCGAGCCGCTGACCGATACCCGGGTGGTGGCGACGTGGGCGGCGCCGGCGATCGCGGTCGGCAGGGCCTGCAGCCAGGTGCGGGCCCCGGTCGGATCGGGTGAGGCCAGGGCCACGACGAGCTCGGCGGCCAGGGCACCGTGGAAGGCGTCCCCGGCTCCGAGGGTGTCCCGCACCTCGACCTGGGCGACCTGGTGCTCCCGGACCGGGCCGTCCTCGAGCTGCCAGACGATCGGGCCCGGGCCCTGGGTGATCACCACCGCCCGGCAGCCGGCCGACAGCCCGTGCTTGCACGCGCCCTCGGGCGTCAGACCGAGTCCCTCGGCGTAGTCCGAGGACGCCGCCAGCACGTCGACCTCCCCCAGCCAGCGTTCGGCGCGCGGCTTGAAGCTGCCCGCGTCCAGGATCACCACGGAGTCCGGGCGCCGGCAGGCCAGCGCCTGCTCGGCCAGGCCGGGGTGATGACCGTCCAGCAGGATGACCCGGGCACCGGCGATCGCCTCCTCGGCCTCGGGAGTCAGCTCGAAGAAGGTGGCGTGGGCGCCGGGCGAGGCGATCGTCCGCTCGCCGTCGGCGGTGACCAGGCAGGTCGCCACCGGCAGCGTCCACCCCCGCACCGGGGCGCAGTCGTGCACCCGCACCGAATGCATGGCCAGGTCCGCGTCGACGTTGTCCGCAGCCGTGCCGGCCCCGAGCGCGGTGACCAGCTCGGCACTGCCGAGCAACGCCGCCGCCGTCACCGCGGCGTTGGTGGCCGGGCCGCCGGCCACCAGCTCGACGCGCGAGGAGACCACCTTGCTGCCGACCACCAGCGGCCCCTCGATCCGGTTGATCACGTCCAGGGTGGTCAGTCCGACCGCGACCACCGCGCCGTGGGTCATCTAGCCCGCCCCCAACCCAGCCCAGCCGGGCTTGATCACGCGCTCGATCAGCTCGAGCCGTTGGTCGAAGTGTAGGAACGCGCTCTTCATCGCGTTCACGCTCGCCCAGCGGACATCGGCCAGCGTCCAGCCCGCCTCCTGCACCAGCAGCGCGAACTCGCGGGTCAGCGTGGTGGCCGACATGAGTCGGTTGTCGCAGTTCACCGTCACCCGGAAGCGGAGGTCTTTCAGCAGGGTCACCGGATGCTCGGCGATCGACGGCGCGGCCCCGGTCTGCAGATTCGATGACGGGCACATCTCCAGCGGAATCCGCTTGTCCCGCACCCAGCCCGCCAGCCGGCCGAGTCGCGGCTCCCCGTCGGTCAGGTCGATGTCGTCGGCGATGCGTACGCCGTGGCCGAGCCGGTCCGCCCCGCACACCTGTACGGCCTCCCAGATCGAGGGCAGGCCGAACGCCTCACCGGCGTGGATCGTGACCGGGAAGTTCTCCCGGTGCAGGTAGTCGAAGGCGGACAGGTGCCGGGACGGCGGGAAGCCCGCCTCGGCCCCGGCGATGTCGAAGCCGACCACTCCGCGATCGCGGTGCCGCACCGCCAGCTCGGCGATCTCCCGGGCACGCGCGGCGTGGCGCATCGCGGTCAGCAGGGTGCGGCACTGGATCCTCCGTCCGGAACCGGCCACCTCGGCCTCGCCGGCGCGCAGGCCGGCGTCGACCGTCTCGACCACGGCGTCCAGGGTGAGCCCGGCATCCACGTGCAGCTCGGGCGCGTAGCGGGCCTCGGCGTAGACGACCCCGTCGTCGGCCTGGTCGATCGCGAACTCCCGGGCCACCCGGAACAGGCCCTCCTCGGCCTGCATCACGGCGACGGTGTGGGCGAAGGTCTCCAGGTAGAGCTCCAGCGAGCCGGAGTCCGCGGCGGCCCCGAACCAGGCGGCCAGCGCCGCCGGGGAGTCGGCCGGCAGCCGGTGGCCGACCTCGTCGGCCAGCTCGAGGACGGTGGCCGGTCGCAGCCCGCCGTCGAGATGATCGTGCAGCGCCACCTTCGGCCCCTGCCGGATCAGCGCGGTCACGTCATCGGGAACATGCACCTTCGAACCTTACGAGTCTTCGACCGCCGCGGGGGCGTTCTGGGACTCCACGGTCACCTCGCCGTCGGCCACCAGCGCGCGTTGATCGTCGAGTTCGGTGACGAGATCGTCCGGCAACGGCTTCTCGAGCCCGTCGTTGAGCACCAGCTGCACGGTCTTGTCGTGCACCGTGCCGAGATAGCGCTTGTTGTCGAACTCGCCCTGGCTGATGCCCTTGGCGCTGGCCAGGAGGGCCGGCTTGACGTCCAGCCCGATCGAGGCGAGCACGACGTCGGAGTGCTCGGGAAGATCCTTCGGCGGCAGGCCGAACCAGAGCGCCCGCGCACCCTCCTGCTGGGCGACCGCGTCCAGCGCGCCGAGGCCGAACGGCCCGCCGACCGGCAGGATCACGTCCGCCTTCTGGTCGAGCAGGCCCTTCGCCGCGGTGAACCCCCTGGTGCGGTCGGTGCCGCTACCCGTCCAGGTGCCCTGCTGGGTCGCCTTGTCCCAGCCGACGACGGTGACCGGCGCCTTGACCGCTGCCGGCTGATCGGGATTCTCCGGGCTTGCGGTCTCCGCCGGAGCGGCGCCCGCCTCCGGGCTCTCCGGCGCCGCGTCGGGGGTCTCCCCCGCGGGGGTCTCTCCCGCGGTGGGCTCCGCGGGATCGGTGGGCGCCGGGGCGGCGTGTTCGGTGTTGTAGGCGGCCACGCCGTCCACGAAACCGTCCATCACCAGCCGGGAGACCGGGTCGTCCGCGCCGCCGAACACGCCGACGACACCCGTCGTGGACGCCCCGGCCGCGAGATAGCCGGCCAGATAGCCACCCTGACCGGCCTGGAACTGGACGGCCCGGGTGTTGGCCGGCTCGGCGGGTGCGCCGCCCTCGCCGGTGAACGTGCCGCCCACCAGGAGGAACCGGACCTCCGGATTCGCCTCGAGCACCTCCTGCTGGGCGTCCCGGGTCGGGTTGGTGCCGACCACGAGGTCGCAGCCCTGGGCGAGCAGGCTGGCCAGATTCGGCTTGTACTCCTCGGACCGGTGGCTCTCGGCGGTGATCACCCGGGCCGACAACGCCTTGCGCACCTCCTCGACGCCGGCGGCCACCTCGGCGTTGAGGCCGTCGTCGTCCAGCCCCCGGTCGTCCGTCAGCTGGCAGACGATCATGGACGACTCGGGCTCCGGCTGCGTCGTGGTGCCGCCGGAACCGGTGCACCCGGCCGTGGCGATCACTCCCGCGAGGGTCAGGGCCGCGGCGGTTCCGCGCGCCCTCATCCGGCCCGCTCCACGCCGGCCGCGGCCGCCGCGCGCCGCTCGGCCGCGAGATCGGCGGATTCGAGCACGGTGCGCACCAGCA
>JBDIAG010000585.1:0-3440 GCA_039812305.1 Actinomycetales bacterium
GCCGGCACCGAGCGGCCGGCCCGTGCGGCCGGCACCGAGCGAGCGGGTGCCGCCGATCGGGCCGCCGCTCGAGCCGCTGGTGGTGGTCGTGCGACCGGTGCTGACCGGGTGACTGGTGCTGACCGGGCCGCCGGTCGTGCGGCCGGTGTCGAATCCGAGCGACAGCGGCCGGCACGAGTCAGGCCGGCCTCCTCCGGCACTGCACCGTCAGACGGCGCAGCGCCGGAGCGTCCGTCACGTCCGGTCCGTCCCGCTTCAGTTGGCACTGCACCGCCGGGCGGGGCAGCGCCAGAAGGGCCCGGCCGTCCAGAGCGGGTCGGCGACTCTGTCAGTGCGCCGCCAGACGGCGCAGTGCCGGAGCGCACGGTGGGTGGGAGTCCGGCTGCCGTATCGAGAAACGGCCAGATAGGGCAGGAATCGCAATCGTCCCAAGAGGGCGGGGTGGCGCGACAGCAGACATCGGAGCAGACGCCGGCCCGCTCGCAACAGCCCACACCGCAGGAGCAGCCGAAACCGCAGGAGCAGTCGAGACCGCAAGACCCGTCGAGACCGCACGAGCAGCCGAAACTGCAGAACCAGCAGAAGCCTCCAGAGTCTCCCGAGGAGCCGGCACCGTGAGCGCGGTCAATGTGCTGCTCGGCGGCCTGTGCCTGCTCTGCGCGGCGTCGGCCGTACTGGCGGTCAGCAGCCGGCGAGTCGTCCATGCGGCGCTCTGGCTCGTCGTCAGTCTCGGCACGCTGGCCGGGGTCTACCTGAGTCTGGGCGCCGAGGTCGTCGGCCTGGTGCAGCTGCTGGTGTACGTCGGAGCGGTCGTCGTCCTCGTGCTGTTCGCGCTGATGCTGACGCACGCGCCGGCGGATGCGAGCGTGTCCCTCGATCACGCCCGCATCGGTCGGGCCCTGGCCGCCGTCGTCGGACTTGGCATCGCCGTCGTCGTGTTCGGGGCCCTGTGGCACGCCGGCCCTCGGCAGGTGCCGAGACTCGGGCGCAGCGGATCCGCCGGCGCGATCGGCGAGATCCTGTTCACCTCCTGGGTGTTCCCGTTCGAGCTCATCTCGATTCTGCTGCTGGCGGCCCTGGTCGCGGCCGTCTCGCTCAGCCGCACCGGTGCCCTGCCGGGCCCCGCGCAGTCGGGCACAGCGCAGTCGGGCACAGCGCAGCCGGGCACGACGCAGCAAGGCGCAGCGCAGCAAGGCGCCGCGCAGTCGAAAACCGCGCGGCCGGAGAGCGGTTCGCAGTCGGAGGAGGCGCGGTGAACCTGCTGCTCCCCACCGCCCTGGCCGCCGCGCTGGCCGGGGTCGGCGTGTACGGCATCCTGGCCCGACGCAATGCGGTGATGGTGCTGATCGGCGCCGAACTCCTCATCAACGCCGGGGTGCTCGTTCTGGTGATCACCGACGTCCGCGCGGCCGCGGCGGGTCAGGCGGGTCTGCTGGCCGGGCAGGTGGGTGCCCTGTTCGCGATCACCATCGCGGCGGCCGAGATCGGTCTGGCGCTGGCCGTGGTCCTGCTGCTGTTCCGGACTCGACGCAGCGTCGACGTCACCCGGCTCGACACCGCGGACGGCGAGCCGGACGACGGCCCGCCCGACACGGATCAGTCGGCCGGCGGTCAGTCGGGTGACGGCCAGAAGGCGGCCCGCACGGGCGGAGCCGGTCGATGAGCGCGGCGCTCTGCTACGGCCTGGTGCTCGGGCCCGCGTTCGCGGCCCTGCTGGGGTTGCCCATGCGCGCGCATCGTGGTCCGTCCGTTCTGATCGCGCTGCTCGGCAGCACGATCAGCCTCGGTTGCGCGATCGGTCTGGTGGTGGCGACCTGGGCTGGAGCGTCCACCGCGTCCATCGCCCTCCTCGGGGCGCTCGATCTCGGCAGCCGGACGATCTCCCTCGACTTCTCACTCACCCCGCTGACCGCTCTGGTCGCGCTCGCGGTGAGCGCCGTGACGTGGTGCGTCCAGCTGTACTCGGCGGGCTACCTCGTGCCGCACACCGGCGACACCGGTCCGCTGCGGTACGCCCCCTACGCCTCGACGATCTCCCTGTTCAGCGCGGCCATGCTCGTCACGGTCGGCGCCGACGACCTGCTCCTTCTCCTTCTCGGCTGGGAGGTGATGGGTTTCTGCTCCTACCTCCTGATCGGCCATCACAGTGAGCGTCCCGCGGCTCGCCGCGCCGCGCTGCAGGCGTTCCTCGTCACCAAACTCGCGGACGTCGGATTCGTCGTCGGCATCGTCGCGCTGTACGCCCTGGCGGGGACGACGAACATCCCGGGCGTGATCGACACGGCCACCCAGGCGGTGCCGGCAGGGCAGACGGGTCAGACCGGGCAGGACGGCACGCTGCTCGCCGTCGCCGCGCTCGGCCTCCTGATCGGCGTCGCGGGCAAGTCCGCGCAGTTCCCCTTCCACGTCTGGCTGCCCGACGCGATGGAGGGCCCGACCCCGGTCTCGGCTCTCATCCATGCCGCGACCATGGTGGCGGCCGGTGTCGTCGTGCTGGTGCGGCTCGGGGTGGTGCTGGACGCCAGCGCCACCGCCCGTGCCGTCCTGGCCGTGGTCGCGGTGGTGTCGATGCTGGCGGCGGGTATCGCCGCCCTGTGTGCCGACGATCTCAAGCGGGTTCTCGCCTGGTCGACGGTCAGCCAGATAGCGGTGATGCTCTCCGCCGTCTCCCTCGGCACCCCGGCCGGCCGCGCCGGCGCGATGGCCCTGATGCTGGCCCACGCGGCGTTCAAGGCGCTGCTGTTCCTGTCCGCCGGCATGATCGCCACCCGCTTCGAGACCACGAAGCTCGCCGAACTCTCCGATCTGCGCCGGCGGGACCCGCTGGCCACCGTCCTGCTCGGGATCGGACTCGCCGGACTGGCCGGTCTGCCACCGCTGGCCGGGTTCATCGGCAAGGAAGGCGTGCTGACCGCGGCCGAGCACGTGGCCGGACATCCCGATCCGCCGGCCTGGCTGGGTGTTGCCGTCTTCGCCGGACTCACCCTGACCAGCCTCCTCACCGCGCTGTACGCGGGACGGCTCTTCGGTGCCGTCAGCCGGCTCGACCGGCCGGAGGAGAGCCTGACGAGGTCCTCGAGACCCGCCGCGCAGACCACGTCCTTGCCGGCCGCCGAACCCACGCCGTCGTCCGACGTGGCGTCGACGCCGGGCGCGCCGATGGCGTCCGCCCCACCGCCGCAACCCTCTCCCGAACTCGCGGCGCCAGCACACCCGGTTCCGCCGTCTCCGGCCGGCTCGCCGACGTCCGTCCGCCCGTCGCCGGCAGAGGTGGACGCTGCCCGCACGAGCGAGAAGGTGCGCGGCACCGAGACGGACGACTCCGGGCAGGCGACCGGGTCGGTCTGGCCGGCCCAGCGCGGGCCGAGCTTCGTCCAGCCCCGGGCGAGCGCGCCGGAGCCGGCGCGCGACCGGGAGCGCGAGGAGTCCATGTCCTTCGT
>JBDIAG010000586.1:0-3437 GCA_039812305.1 Actinomycetales bacterium
GTCACCAGATAGTCGGCCACCTGCGTCGCGGTCACGTCGGTGACGTCGCGGACGCCGACCGTCGCGAGGTAGGAGACGTAGCGATTCAGGTCGCGGCGATAGGCGGCGAGGCTGTTCTCGGCCAGCCCGCGCTCGACGGTGAGGTGCTGGAGGTAGGCGACCAACCGCTTGGTCAGCGGGGCGGGTACCTCGTTCAGGAGCTCATCGCCTCCGTCGTCCACGGCCTCAACGTGGGCAGCATATGCCTCGTCCGGCCGTACCGAAAGCCTGCTCGGATCTGGAGTGAACCGCTCCGAAGCCGTCGGGGCGGCGGCCGCGACGCGGGATGATGACGTGATGGGCCCCTTCTATTCGGGAAACGTCGTCCGCGCCGGCCGGCAGGTGCTGGCGGACCTGCTGATTCTCCTCTGGTTTGGCGCCTCCTGGCTGCTCAGCGTGCGGCTCCGGGAGGAGATCCAGTCGATGCTCGAACCCGGAGTGCGGGCGGCGGCCCGGCTGGACCACGTGTCCACCCAGCTGGGCAGGACCGCCGAGCAGACCGGCGATCTGCCGCTGGTGGGCTCGGCCCTCGCCGATCCCCTGCGCAGCCTCGCCCAGGTGACCGGGACGCTGGCCAGCACCGGCGACGCACAGGTGGCGTCGCTGGCCCGCGCCGGCGAATGGGTGTCGGTCGGCGTCCTCGCCACCGCTGTCGCGATCGGATTGCTGGCGTGGGCCCCGCCCCGGATCCGGTTCGTGCGGGCCAGCGCGCAGTTGGGCGGCGTCCGGTCGAACGCGGGGGCGGATGCGCTGCTGGCCCTGCGGGCCATGAGCTCCCAACCCGTCCGCCGGCTGCGGCGGATCCATCCGGATCCGGTTGCCGCCTGGCGACGCGAGGACGCGGAGGTCGTCGCCGCCCTGGCCGGTCTGGAGCTGCGCGAACACGGCTGGCGATACCGTCCGGCCTCGCCGATGAGCACCTTGACGACGGGGCGTTGATGCGATCGCGACCCGAGCCGGTACCCGGGGTCCACGCGATCGACACCGGCACTGTGGAGCTCGAGCCGCAGACGGGTCCGCCGCGGCATTGGCTGCTGTCGGTGAACGGGGTGCCTTCCTCGACGATCTGCCCGGACGATCCGGCCTGGCTCGGGTTCGAGTACCTGCAGATCATGGCCGGGGTGCTGGAGGCCACCCATCCGGGACGTCCGCTGACCGCCCTCCATCTGGGCGCCGCCGGCTGCGCCTTGCCGTGGGCGTTGCACGTGCTGCACCCCGGCTCGCGCCAGGTCGCGGTGGACGTCGACGCCCGGCTGCTGAGCCTGGTGCGGGAGTGGTTCGACCTGCCACGCTCCCCCGCCCTGCGGCTGCGGGCCGGCGAGGCGCGCGAGGTGCTCCGCAGCCGCCGGGACGCCTCGGCGGACCTGGTGGTGCGCGACGCCTTCGCCGACGACGTGACTCCGCCGGAGCTGCGCACGGTCGAGTTCCACGCGGAGGTCGCACGCGTGGTCCGTTCGGGCGGCCTCTACCTGGCCAATCTCGCCGACCGCCCTCCCCTGAGCCTGTTGAAGGACGAGATCCACACCGTGGCAACGGCCTTCGCTCACGTCGCGGTCATCGCCGAGACCTCGGTGCTACGCGCGCGGCGGTACGGGAACCTGGTGATGATCGGCTCGGCCGCGCCGCTGCCGGTGGCCCGGCTGCACCAGGAGCTGGCCACCACCGGACTCGCCCTGCGGGTCGTGCATGCTCAGCGACTGGAGCAACTGGCCGCCGGCGGACGCCCGTTGCGCGACGAGAATACCTCTGCGACAACCACTTCCAGCTGAGCCGAGGCGACTTCGCCGGCCGGAGACGGTCGCCGCCCCACCAACCACGACATACTTCACATTCACCCGCTGAGTAAGGCTAGCCTTACCTGACTTCGACGGGCGGCACACGAATGGCGAGGAGCGCGGCGATGCGTACATCGGGGAACCGGCGACGACTGCGGTGGGCGATCATCGGGGCGGTCGTCCTGGTGTTCACCACTGCCGGCATCGCGTCTGCCGCGCCGCCGACCTCGCCCGGTATCGAGTTCAGGTCCGACAAAGACGTCATGTACTGGGGCACGGCGAACCGGATCAGCGCGCACTCGCCGGATCTGATGCGATTCGTCGATCTGGTCCTTGCCGGCTCGCAGGTGACCACCTCGCTCGACGGCGGCCCCGGCCTCGCCGAACCCGCCACCCTCGGCTGGGCGGTGGGCGCTGCCCGCCTGGGCACCACCGCCCTCGGCGGCGACCTCACCCTGGCCGTGCCGGTCGACACAGCGCCCGGCTCCTACTCCGCCCTGGCCACGGTCAGCCTGTTCCCGATCGACTGACCGACTCCCGCGCACACGATCCGGGCTCGTCCGGAAAGACGGCGCACCCCATCTAGGCAGAAAGACGACAATGCGATTGACGATGGCCGGCCGGTTGCGGCTGAGACTGTTCACCGTGGCGGCGGTCCTGACGGCGTTCGCAGCCGCCGGGCTCACACCGGCCTCTGCGGCAACCACGGGTCTGGTGTCCAGGTGGGACAAGGACACGATGTATTGGGACACCCGCACCAGGGGTGGCTTGACCGGCCCCGAGCTGGCGCGGTTCGCCGAACAGGACACGGTCGTCACCGCCCACCTGGGCGGTGTCGACGGACCGCGACTGCCCTACTACCGGCTCACCAACACGGGGCTGCCGATGCCCAGCGTGAGGTCCCAGACTCCAGGTGTCGGGAGCGTGGACGGCCAGCTGCACTTCTCACCCACGGACGGCTTCGGGCCCTCGGGCGACCTCAGCACCGGCCCGGTCACCGTGACCTTCGTCGTCTACCCGGCGACCGGTGATGTCGCCGTCAACCCGCAGATCCCGGTGGGCGCGCAACCGCTGGCCTCCTACGAGGTCGAGTTCGACTACGTCCACGGTCCCGCGGTGCTGACGGTCACCTCGCAGCGACCGGTGGTCGGACCGGGCGAGCGTGTTCTGCTGGAGATCCAGCATGTGCCACCGGAGGCGTCGGGCTACCACATCAGTGTCCACAGCCCGAGCACGGGCGAGGACGTCAAGATCGGCGACGCATACACGACGCCGCGCCTGCCCAGGATCACGACGGCCTACGCCGAGATGCCCGCGGACTGGCCCGTGGACGACTACGAGGTGCTTCTCATCTCCTACGACGACTTCAGCTTCGTCGGCCCCGTCACGATCCGCGCGGGTGCGGCGCCTGCCGAGGGCGCCGAGGGTATCGAGCTGTCCGCCGAGGTGACCGAGACCGACGGCCCGCTGAGCATGACCGTCGCCGCCGACACCCTCGAACTCACCCACCAGACAACGACATTCGACCGGCGAGTGTTCACCGGCGACCTGCCGACCGTGACCGTCACCGACCGGCGCTCCCAGGCCGGCGACCCCGGCGGCTGGGAGGTCAGCACCCACGTC
>JBDIAG010000587.1:0-3415 GCA_039812305.1 Actinomycetales bacterium
CGGGCCGGGGCCGCGGGCTCGGCCCGGGCGCCGCCGAGCGGCCGGCTGTTGCCGCGTTGACCAGTTGTGTGTCGGCTGGCCGGTGATCGCTGGTTGCTCGGCCCATGCCTGGTTGCCGCGCGAGTATCCGGTTGGACGGTCGGCGCTCCCGCCCGTGTCGTGGCGCCCGGCTGTCGCCGCGGCGGCCCAGCCCTGTCGCCAGGCCCGGTCCCGGTCTTATTGCCGCGCCGGGCTGGGCCGGGTCCACGGGCTCGGCCCCGTCCGTGCCGAGCGGCCGGCTGTTCCCACGTTGACCAGTTGTATGTCGATTGGCCGGTGATCGCTGGTTGCTCGGCCCATACCTGGCTGGCGCGCGAGTATCCGGTTGGATGGCCGCGGTTCCCCGCCGGTGACACGGCGCCCGGCTGTCGCCGCGGCGGCCCAGCCCTGTCGCCAGGCCCCGTCCCGGTCTTATTGCCGCGCCAGGCTCGGCCGGGGCCGCGCGGCCCGGCCCCGGCGCCGCCGAGCGGCCGGCTGTTCCCGCGTTGACCAGTTGTATGTCGATTGGCCGGTGATCGCTGGTTGCTCGGCCCATACCTGGTTGGCGCGCGAACATCCGGCTGGACGGCCGCCCCGCCCGGGTCAGCTGCGGCCCAGGTGGTGCTCGATCGTGGCGAGCACCTCTCGATACATGCCGCCGTCGAAGGCGACGATCCGAGCCTCGTCCACGTCGGTCGGGGTCTCGAGGATCGTCTCGACGGCCACGGCGATCGCGTCGGCGCGAGGCCAGCCGTAGATCCCGGCGCTCACCAACGGGAACGCGACGCTGCGCGCCCCGAGTTCGTCCGCCACCTCCAGACTGCGTCGATAGCAGGAGACGAGGAGGGAGCGATCCCGTTCGCCGGCACGGTGGTTCGGCCCGACGGTGTGGATCACCCAGCGGGCGTGGAGGTTTCCGCCGGTGGTCCAGCCGGCATCGCCGGTGGGCAGGCCTCGCGGAAAGCGGGCGATGCAGTCCTGCAGGACCAGCGAACCGCCGGCCCGATGAATCGCCCCGTCGACACCGCCACCCCCGCGCATCGCACGGTTGGCGGCATTGACGACCGCATCGACCTGCTGAGCGGTGATGTCACCCTGGACGGCACGAAGAGCAACCATGCTGTCAGTCTTCCTCCGCAACCGACGACGCGCTCGCAACCAACGGCGCGCTCGCAACCAACGACGGGCTCACACGAACGACGAGCTACGGGCCAGGGCAGTTGGCGAGCCCCGACCCGTAGACGGCCTACCGCCGGTACCGGTCGTACTTCTGCAGGGTGTAGGTGTCGCCGCTGCGGGTCAGCGCCCACGCGATCCGGCCGCTGGGGTCGACGGCCATGTCGAGGGTCTCGTCGCCCGGGTCACCACCGATCTTTCGCTCGGTGCCGTTGGTGCTGCGCAATACGAACGATCCCTGCTGCCACGCCTCCGGCTCGCCCGGGTTGTTGCTCCGCCAGTCGTTGCCGCCGATGACGACCGTGCCGTTGGAGAACTTGGCGGCGTCGCCCACCGCGGTCGAGGTGGTGCAGGAGGTCGGGTCCTGCCCGACGACCGCGATCATGCAGTCCGGTCGCTGCGGCATGGGGTCGGTGGCGAGGCCCCTGATCCCGAGGAACAGGTGCGAGGTGGCGGTGGAATTGACGATCCACGCGTTCATCCGGGAGTTGTTGGCCGGACTCTGTTCCCCGGTCCGGGCGAATCTCGTCCACGTGGTGCCGTCGACCTCGTACGCGGCCCAGTACGTCATGGACGCCGGCGGATACACGTGGGACTCGGCGAAGACCTTCTTGCCGACGACGTTGATCTTGGACAGCTTCTCCGTGCCCGCCTGGTCCCATCCGTCCGGCCACTCCGGCCCGCCCAAGGACGTCCAGGTGCGGCCGTCGTAGCGGAAGAGCTGAGCGACGGTGTCGTTGAACTGGCCCTGCAGATGCTCGTACGCGCCCACGTAGACGTTCCGGCCCGGAACGTCGAACACGGCGGTGGCGGCTACGAACCCCTCGGGAAGGGCGACCTGTCGCCACGCCCGGCCGGTGTAATGCCACAGCTCTCCACCCGAGACCAGCCAGACGTCGTCGGCCGAGCTGCCGTGAATCGCGAGGTCGTCACTGGCCTCGACCGGCAGGACCTGCGTTCGCAGACGCCCGTTCGTCACGTGCTGCAACAACACCTGGCCGTCGGCGGTCTTGCCGGCGGACCAGACGTCCGACCGTCCGACCGCGGTGATGCTGGTCGGCTGCCCCGCCAGGGTGTGGACCGGCCGGAAGGCCGGACTCGATGCGGACGCCGCGGTCGCCGGGACGCCCATGGCCAGGACGGCCACGGCACCTGCACCGAGTGCGCGAGTGATTCTCATGTTGAGTGGACCCCCAAGAATGTCGAGCTTGGCACAAATAGAACCGAAGCGACCATATCCCCTTCGGACGCCTGAAATATGGACATAAACAGGCTAGAGCCGGGTATGTGGATCGGCAACAGATGGACGAAGTGGGTTTCCGATTCAAGGTACTTTCCACAGTGTGGAAGAACCTCGACTGGTGACGTCGCGGCTGGGTGACTGGCTGGTCCGGCGCGCCGCTCGCGGTTCGCCCCCTCGGTTGTGGCTGGGCGGACAGCGGCTGGTGTACCTCCTCGGGCCGGAAGCCAACGCGATGATCTTCGCCCGCGATGATCTCTTCCGAACCCGCGAAGCCTTCGCCTCGCTGGAGATCGTCGATGGCCCGACCTCGCTGGTGCTCTCGGACGGACCCGAGCACACACGTCGGCGGGCCCTGGTGCGTCCCTCGGTGGCGCCGCGCCGGATCGACGCCTACCTCGACACGATGGCCGATTCGGCCGACCAGGAGCTGGATGCGGCACCGGCCAGGTTCGACGCCTACGCGGTGATGCGATCGGCGATCCGCAGATCGACGCTGCGCACTCTCTTCGGGGACGGTCTCGGGGCCCGCGCGGACGAGGTCGGCCAGATCCTGCAGCCGTTGCTCGACCTGGTCGACGCGTCGCCGCAGACGGTCGTCTGGAGGCGGCGGCTACGGACGCCGGCCTGGCGTCGCGCGATGGCGTCCCGGAGCGTCATCGACGAGTTCATCGCCACCGAGATCGCCCGGATCCGCCGGACGCCCGCCGACGCCGCGTCGTCGGACCCGGTTCTCCGGATTCTGGTGCATGGCCGCGACGGGACCGGATCCGGACTGAGCCAGGAGGAGATCCGGGACCAGGCGGTCACCCTGATCGCCGCCGGCTACGAGACCACGAGTGCGGCGATGGGCTGGGTGGTGTACCTCTTGGGGGCTCACCCCGACTGGCAACGGCGGGTGCGGCACGAACTGTTCGACGTGCTCGGCGACTCAGCTCCGGGCCCGGCGGATCTGGCCCATCTCAGACTGACCGGCAGCGT